>NZ_QXDF01000007.1 GCF_003550175.1 Dichotomicrobium thermohalophilum | reverse complement strand
GGGGTTGCCGCAGCGCAACAGCGCTCAGGGCCACAGATAGGCGATCCGCTCCAGCCGCGCGCGGCCATCGGTTCGCGCGCGCCTGCGGCAGGCCCGGCCGGGCTGTTTAACGGATCGGAATACTCAGCGTGAGCATCCCGCCATAACCCTCCGTCGCGCCATCGCCGATGCCATCGTAGAAGCCTTCGCCGGTGAGGCTGTAGCCCGCCGCGGCGATGGCCCTGATGCTGGCGCTGGCCCGTGCCTGCAGCGCTTCACCGACGGCCGAAAGACCCGTCGGCTTCAGGTCCTCAGTCTGATCGAATGCCCAGATGCCTTCCATCGCCACGCTGGTCGCCAGGCGCCAGCCGTCGCCGCCGCGCCAGCGATGGGACAGGCGCGGGCCGAAGGTCAAAAGGCCGAGGGAGACCGTCTGATCCGGGATGCGTGTGCCGAAGCTGTCGGTATAGCTTTTCTGATCCTCCCGGAAATAGACCACCCCGACATGCGGCGCCACCGTTAACGGGCCGTCCGTGAACCGTCCGGTCAGCCGCGCTTTTGCCAGCCAGCGGGTGGTGTCGAAAGTATCGGTATAGCTGCCCAGCGGAGTGATGTCGTTTTCCGACTGCCCCCAGGACAGCCCCGCACTCAGATAAAGGCTTTCATGCAGTTCGCTCACCACATACGGGCCGACCGTGTAGCCCCGGCCTTCAAAACGGGCGCCGCCGGTGCCGTCCTCGTCCTCGGTCCAGTCGAACTGGGCCTGCAGGCCGATGAGCAGGCCCGGTTGCGGCTGATAATCGGCGCCGAGGTAAAGCAGCCCCTGCTCGGTCTCGGTTGACCGGGTCTGGCTGTAGGCCCACTGCCCCTCGACCCAGATGTCGAAGTCCGAGGCCGGCGCCCCGTTGGTCTCGGCCAGAGCGCCCGCCTTCCCGGAGCCGTCTCCGATCACCGCGGCCTGTGTCTGGGCCTTGGCCTGCGTCCGGGCGGAGACGATCTGCTGCAGGCTGGTTGCAAACCGCAACGCGCCCTGACGGGAATTGCCGCGCCCGGTCAGCGAAACCGGCGTCTCGGCCCTGGTCTGGCCGCGCCGCATCAGGCGCGGGGCCAGGTCGGGCGCATTGGTCACGATCTGCCGGGCGCGGCGCGTCAGCGCCCCGGCAATTCTGTCCTGCGTCACGGCGCGCACGATTGCGCCAATGCGGATGCGCACCGTGGCGGTGTCGGCGACCAGCCCGTCCGAAAGCTTGTAGGTAAAGCTGTCCGTTCCGTTGGAATTTGCGTTCGGGGTGTATGTGAACGATCCGTCCGGGTCGAGCGACACGCTGCCCTTGTCCGGGCCGTTTAAGAGGCTGACCGTAAGTTGATCCTTGTCGGGGTCACTGTCCGCCCCGTTGCCATTGTCGTCCAGAACGTTGCCGCTGACCGTGTTATCCTCACCGGTCATGAAGCTGTCGTCCTTCGCCACGGGCGCCGTGTTGGGTCTCGCGGTGGTTACTGTAAAAGAACCT
>NZ_QXDF01000006.1 GCF_003550175.1 Dichotomicrobium thermohalophilum | reverse complement strand
GGGCCTGCCGCAGGCGCGCGCGAACCGATGGCCGCGCGCGGCTGGAGCGGATCGCCTATCTGTGGCCCTGAGCGCTGTTGCGCTGCGGCAACCCCTGCCTCGCGAAAGGCATCACCACTGCAACGCACGCCCCGTGTTTGACTTAAATCAAGCCAACGTTTGATGTAGCCGCTTAGCGTAACAGGAAGCGAATCGCCCAGCGATTCCAACGCCGTTCGCGGCGCGGGCGAACATGAAATTCGGGGGACAACAATGAACATCGTCAGCAAGACATTCGCGGCTCTCGGGGGCCTTGCCGTAGTCGCCGGAGCGGCCATGGCCATGCCGGCGCAGGCTGCGGATATCAGCACGAAAGACGCGTACGCGGCGGAGGAAGAGTATTATGCACCGGCCTCGATCTGGGGGCCGGGCTGGATGATCCGCGCGCGCGGCATCGGCGTGATCCCGGATGAGGACGGCACTGGCGCGCTCGACGATCTCGACATCAGCGACACCGTTGTTCCGGAACTGGACATCTCATACTTCTTCACGACCAACCTGGCGATGGAACTGATCCTCGCGACCGCGCCGCACGATATCGAGACGGCCGACGGCACGAATGTCGGCGATATCTGGCTGCTGCCGCCGACGCTCACGCTGCAGTATCATGTCGATATGGGCGCGTTTAAACCGTATGTGGGCGCGGGCGTGAACTATACGGTATTCTACAACGAGGATGCCGCCAGCGGCTTTTCCAATCTGGAACTTGACGACAGCTTCGGCTGGGCACTGCAGGCGGGGTTCGATTATCACCTTCGGGACAACTGGTTCTTCAATGTCGACGTCAAGAAGCTGTGGCTCAGCACGGATGCGAGCACCAGCAGCCCGGCCATTGACGAAGAAGTCGACATCGACCCCTGGATCGTCGGCTTGGGCTTCGGCTACAAGTTCGGCGCGCCGGCCGAGCCGCTGCCGCCGCTCAAATAGGCTCTGGCGCGCAAACAATCGCGCACGACTCACAAGACACGAGGCGCGCCCCTGCCGGGCGCGCCTTTTTCATGCGCCCGCGAGTTCCCATCTTCTTTCCAAACACCCAAACAACCAGCAAAACGCCCTGCGCCGCGCGCGCAGCCATTGACGGCGCAGCGACGCTCGGCCAACCTGCCGCCGATTTCGCACCGCAACATAAGGCGTGGCCAGCTGCGCCGATGGACCCAACTGAATGAGCAAAAGAAATATCGCCATCATCGCTCATGTCGATCATGGCAAGACCACCCTGATCGACGTGCTGATGCGCCAGTCCGGCCTGTTCCGCGAGAACCAGCAGCTTGCCGACCGCGCGATGGACTCCAACGATCTTGAGCGCGAGCGCGGCATCACCATCCTCGCGAAGGTCACGTCGCTCGATTGGGGCGATACGCGTATCAATATCGTCGACACGCCAGGCCACGCCGATTTCGGCGGCGAGGTCGAACGCATCCTCAACATGGTCGACGGCGCGATCGTCCTGGTCGATGCTGCCGAGGGCCCGATGCCACAGACCAAGTTCGTGGTGCAGAAGGCGCTCAAGGTCGGGCTGAAGCCGATCGTGGCGATCAACAAGATCGACAAGCCCGACGAGCGCCACACCGAGGTCGTCAATGAGGTCTTCGACCTGTTCGCCGCGCTCGACGCAAGCGAGGAACAGCTTGATTTCCCCGTCCTCTACGGATCGGCCAAGGAGGGCTGGATGGCGGAAGACCCATCCGGCCCGCGCGAGGACATGGCGCCTCTTTTCGACCTGGTGATACGCCACGTGCCGCCGCCCGACGTCGATGACGGCCCGTTCCGCCTGCTCGCGACCACGGTCGACGCCGATCCTTATCTCGGCCGCATCCTGACCGGACGCGTGACATCTGGCACGGTGGTGCCCAATCAGACCATCAAGGCCCTCTCGCGTGACGGCGGGGTTGTGGAGCACGGGCGCATCTCCAAAGTGCTGGCCTTTCGCGGGCTAGGGCGCGCACCGATCGACCGCGCCGAACCGGGCGACATCGTCGCGATCGCGGGGTTGAATACCGCGACGGTCGCCGACACGCTTTGCGCGCCGGAGGTGGAGGCTCCGATCCCGGCGCAACCGATCGACCCGCCGACGCTGTCCATGACCTTCCGCATCAATGACGGCCCTTTCGCAGGGCAGGACGGCAAGAAGGTGCAAAGCCGGGTCATCCGCGAGCGGCTATTCCAGGAGGCCGAGGGCAATGTCGCCCTCAAGGTGGATGAGACCGACGACAAGGACGCCTTCCTGGTGTCTGGGCGGGGCGAACTTCAACTGGCGATCCTCATCGAAACCATGCGCCGCGAAGGTTTCGAACTGACGGTGTCGCGACCGCGGGTCGTGTACCAGCTCGACCCCGACACCGGCCAGCGGCTCGAACCGATCGAGGAAGCGATCATCGACGTGGATGAAGAATTCGCTGGCACGGTCGTCCAGAAGCTGTCCGAGCGGCGCGGCGATCTGATTGACATGCGCCCCTCGGGCGGCGGGCGGCAGCGGCTGGTCCTGCATGTGCCAACACGCGGCCTGATCGGCTATCACGGCGAGCTGTTGTCCGACACGCGCGGGACGGCGGTCATGAACCGCATTTTCCACGGCTACGCGCCCTATCGCGGCGAAATCCAGGGGCGGCGCACCGGCGTGCTCCTGTCCAACAGCCAGGGGGAAGCTGTCGCTTACGCGCTGTGGAACCTGGAAGACCGCGGCCCGCTGATGATCGAGCCGCAGACCAAGGTGTATCAGGGCATGATCGTCGGCGAGCACAATCGGGGAAACGATCTGGAAGTCAATGTGCTCAAGGGCAAGCAACTCAGCAATGTCCGCGCCGCGGGCAAGGATGATGCCGTGAAGCTCACGCCGCCGATGAAGATGACGCTGGAGCGCGCGCTCAGCTACATCAACGACGACGAACTCGTGGAGATCACGCCGAACGCGATCCGCCTGCGCAAGCGCCATCTCGACCCGCATGTGCGCAAGCGCGCGGAACGCGCCGCCGAGTCCGCCGCCTGATACGCATCATGCTGGGCGCGCAACGCGGAGCATGGCGGAGGTTCGCAAGGCGCTAGCGCAACTCGACAGCGGTGACGCCGATAACTGCCTGCAACGTGCTCTGCAGGCGCTTGACCTGGTTTTCATCCACACCGGCAAAGGCGATCTCCGCCAGCATCTCGCCACCGTCCTCGCTCAGAACTTGGAAATAGCGCGGCATCAGGTCGAGCTTCACCATCGGCTGAACGATCCGCGCCAGAATGTTGGGGTCAGCCTCGCCGGTCACGCGCATCACGCGCACGGGCGCGGCGGTGGTTCGGGTTTCGGCGCTGGGGACGGAGAAAGGTTGCGCGCTCTCGGCGGCGCGCGGCGTCGGCATGACGGTCATGGGTGAAATCCTTCCAAATTACGAGCGTTGATCGAGAGAAGCGCTGAGGATTCGCGCAATGCCCTGCGGCTCCCGGCCCGCTATCAAGCGGCCGGGCCCTTAAGTCGCAGGGCGCTCGTAATTCGGAAGTGCATCATGTTGCGAAACATGCCGCCAGAGGGTGGCCATGTCAACCGGCTGAACGCGCCAGCGGCTCCGGCTCGGCGCGCGCCGGCCGCGACAAAAGCGACTCGATTGCCGCGTCGATGCTCATGCGCTCGCTGAGCACCTCATGGACCGCGGCGCAGATCGGCATCTCCACCTCGTGCTTGCGGGCCAGTTCCACAACCGCGCCGGCTGTGTAGACGCCCTCGCTGACCGAGCGTCGCGTCCCCAGCACATCCTCCAGCGTTCGGCCCTTGCCCAGCGCCTTGCCGAGCGACATGTTGCGGGACTTCGTGCTGGAGCAGGTCAGCATCAGGTCGCCGAGGCCGGACAGGCCCGTCAGCGTCTCGGGCTGCCCGCCCAGCGCCACGCCGAAACGTCGCAACTCGGCGAAGCCGCGCGTGGTGACCGCCGCATGAGCACTATCGCCAAGCGCGCGCCCCACGACGATCCCCGCCGCGATTGCCAGCACATTCTTCACTGCCCCGCCGATCTGGACGCCGCGCACGTCATCGGTCCAGTAGAGCCGGAAGTTGCGGTGGCCAAGCGCCTCGGCCAGTTCGCGCCCGAGCGCCTCATCCTCCACCGCCAGCGTCAGGGCCGTTGGCAGGTTGCGGGCGACCTCTGCCGCAAAGCTCGGGCCGGACAGCACGCCCAAAATTGCGCTGGGCAGCGTGTGCGCCAACACGTCGGTGAGGAATAGCTGCGTTTCCTGCTCGAAGCCCTTGGCGCAGGCAAGAACCGGCGTTCCCTCTTTCAGGTATGGCCCGATCTCCGCGGAAATCGCCCTTGTGAACTGCGTTGGCACGGTCATGAGGAGCAGGTCGCAGGTGGCCATTTCGGCCGTCTTGGCCGTCGCGCGGATGCCGCGGTCCAGTGTGACGCTCGGCAGATAGACACGGTTGGTACGGTGTTCGTTGATCTCCTCGACCGTCTCAAGCTCATAGGCCCAGAGCAGCACGTCGCGCCCCGCCCGTCGTGCGGACTGGGCGAGTGCAGTGCCCCAGGCTCCACCGCCAACGACCCCGATCTTCTGATACGCCATCTCCAGCTTCTCCCCTGGCCTTGCGATCTAAGCCTTCACGCCGGCGCCGATCGCTTTGGGCGCATTCACATCGAGCGGCCAGCGCGCCCGCGCCGGCACATCCAGCGGATCGGCACGTCCGCGATCGCGCCATAACGCTCCCGCCCACGCGACCATCACCGCATTGTCCGTACACAGCCGGGGCGGTGGCACGAAGAGCGAAAATCCGTTCGCTTCGCTGACGCGCTCAAGCGCCGCGCGCAGCGCCGCGTTCGCCGCCACGCCGCCCGCGACGACGAAATGGCGCGGCGCATCTGGCCCCGTTCGCTGCGCGTAGAGCCGCATCGCCGTCTCCGCCCGGTCGCTCACGGCCGCGACCGCCGCGCGCTGGAACGACGCGCAGATGTCCGAAATGTCCTGATCACTCGCAGGCTCAAGCGTATTCGCCGCCTGCCGCACCGCTGTCTTCAGCCCGGCGAAGGAGAAATGCGGCTCCGGCCGGCCAACCATCGGCGTGGGGAAGTCGAAACGGCGCGCATCGCCTGTCGCGGCCGCACGCTCAACCGCCGGCCCGCCCGGATAGCCCAGCCCCAGCAGCTTGGCCGTCTTGTCGAACGCCTCGCCGAGCGCGTCGTCCACCGTCGTCCCGAGCCGCTCGTAAGCGCCGACATCGCGCACGATGATGAACTGGCTGTGCCCGCCCGAGACGATCAGCATGAGATACGGCGGCGGAAGATTGTCGGTCAGTCCGGCGGTCAGCGCGTGGGCTTCGAGATGATTGAGCGCGATCAGCGGTAGGTCGCGGACAAGCGCGATCGCCTTTGCGGTCGTCAGCCCGACCAGCAGCCCCCCGGCCAGCCCGGGACCCGCCGTCGCCGCCACGCCCGAAAGATCGTCCCATCCGAGCCCCGCATCACTGAGCGCAGCGGCGATCATCTTGTCCAGCACCTCGACATGCGCCCGCGCCGCAATCTCCGGCACAACACCGCCGAACGCGGCATGATCCTCGATCTGGGACCGCACAAGGTTGGACAGGATTTCCCCGCGCCCATCCGCGCCGCGCCGCACGACAGCCGCGGCCGTCTCGTCGCAACTTGTTTCGATCCCGAGCACGGTCTGGCCCGGCACTGGTTCTGGGGAGGTCATTTTGATCGGCGTGCCGCTGGCAACGCGAGGTTCAAGCTGATATTGCCTTCACAATAGAGTTGTGCCTTGGACGCGCAACAGGAAAAATGCGCGAAACGGCGCGCACTGTGCGCGACAGCCGTCCATCCGCTCGGGAAGTCGCGACGGGAAGCGTCCGGAAAATCAGGAGGAACGTCCCTTGCCGAGAGAAAACCCCATCCGTATCGGCACACGCGGCAGCAATCTCGCGCTCGCGCAGGTTTACGAGCTGCGCGACCGGCTCTGCGCGGCGCACGGCATGACCCATGACGATTTCGAGATCGTGATCATCAAGACCTCCGGCGACATGATCCAGGACAAGGCGCTGCGTGAGTTCGGCGGCAAGGGCCTGTTCACGAAAGAGATCGAGGACGCGCTGATCGCCGGCGAGATCGACATGGCCGTGCACTCGATGAAGGACGTGCCGACCATCGAGCCCGATCCGCTGGAAATCGTGTGCATGATGCCGCGCGAGGATGTGCGCGATGCCTTCATCAGCCTCAAGGTCGAGGGCTTGACCGATCTGCCGGAGGGCGCGGTTGTCGGCACCTCCTCGCTGCGCCGGCAGGCCCAGGTGAAGCAGCTTCGCCCGGATATCGAGGTCATCACCTACCGCGGCAATGTCGAGACGCGCTTGCGCAAGCTGGAAGAAGGTGTGGCGGACGCAACCCTGCTCGCCGTCGCCGGCCTTCAGCGGCTCGGCCACGCCGACAAGATCACTGCGCCGGTCAGCCCCGACGAAATGCTGCCCGCCATCGCGCAAGGGGCTATCGGCATCCAGATCCGCAAGAAGGATGATGAACGGCGCGAACTGCTTTCCGCCATCCATGACCGGCCGACCCATGTCCGCGTCATCGCCGAGCGCGCATTCCTCGCCGAGCTGGACGGCTCTTGTCGCACGCCGATTGCGGGGCTCGCTGACCTGGACGGCGACCAGATGCGTTTTCGAGGACAAATCCTGCTCCCCGACGGGTCAGAAGCGCATGCGACTGCGCGCAGTGGCCCGGTCAGCGACGCTGAGGCAATGGGCAAGGATGCCGCCCAGGAGCTGTTGCAGCGCGCCGGCCCGGACTTCATGGCGCAGATCGTGTGATGCGCGTCCTGGTCACGCGTCCGCTCGACGACGCCAAAGCCACGGCCGAAGCAGTGCGGACACGCGGGCATGAGCCGATCATCGCGCCGCTGAGCGTGATCCGCTACGAGACACCCGAGCCGCCAGGGCAGCGCCCGGCCGCAGCCATTTTCACAAGCCGCAATGCAGTGCGCGCACTGCGCGATGTGGAATGGGCGAAGACGCTACACCGCGTGCCAGCCTATTGTGTCGGCGCGGCGACGGCGGAAGCGGCGCGGCAGGCCGGTTTCCTGCACGTGATCGCAGGCGGCGGCACGGGCGCGCAACTCGCCGAGCACATCGCCTATACGCACAGCCCGGAAAACGGCCCCCTGCTCTACCTTACCGGTGATCACCTTGCCTTTGACATGGCGGCGGCGTTGGGCGCGCGCGGCTTCACCGTTCTCCGGCATATCGTCTATCGCAGCGAACTGGTTACCGCGCTGCCCGAGCAGGCAGAGCGCGCACTGGGCGCCGGGCGGGTCGACGCGGTCATCCTGATGTCGCCGCGCACGGCAGGACATTTTGTTGACCTCGTAAAGCAGGCGGGCATAAGCGAACAGGCTGCGCGCCTTCGCTTTCTCTGCTTGTCCACGCGGGTTGCAGAGCGGCTGGCGCCGCTCCGGGCAGAGCAGATCAGGATTGCAGCCCGGCCCACGCAACGGGCGCTCCTCGACTTGTTGGGGCCATCAACGGCCGCGTAGATCGCGACACCGCTTGCGACCTTCTCGCGAAACGTTAACCAAAGCCGGATATGGCGGTGATCAGGCAGCATTTGCGCGGCGCGGTCTTTCCGGCGATCATGTTACCAGGGCCTGCGGCCTGGCATGGAGAAAGCAATGTCTGACGAGACGAAATCCGAGACCGGAGGTAGCGCGCAGCGGCCGCACGCGACGCTCGATCTGAAGGCCGAGCGCATCGACGAGCCGTCCGCGGAAGAAAAGTCCGACAACCAGGCCGAAACCGGCGCCGATGACACCGAAGCCCCGGAACAAACCCCGCCCCCGCGTGAAGGAGGCAGCGCAGCCGGTTTCCTGACGCATCTGGCGGCTGGCCTTCTGGGCGGGCTGATCGCGCTCGTGGTCGGCTATTATGCAATGGGAACTTTCCGCGACCGTCTGCCGTTCGTTTCCGAGACCAGTGCCGAGCAGATCAAGGCGGCCCAGGACAGGCTCGAACAGCGTATCTCGGCGGTTGCCGAAAATAGCAGCGAAGCACGCGCACAACTTGCCGACCGCGTTTCCGCGCTTAACGCGCGCACCGAGGGGCTGGCCCAAACGGACGAGGAGGCCGTGGCCTCGTTGACCGCGCGCGTGGACGCGCTGGAGCAGCAGCTCCAGACGGCAACCGAAGCGACGGACGAGACGGCGCGCGCCGAGCAGATCGCCAGCGTCCGGGAACGACTCGCCGGACTGGAGGAAAGCCTGAACACGGTGCGTGCCTCACTCGAAGAGGTGCGTGCCCAGAGCCAGAAAAACGTCGCCGCCGCGCGAGCTTCGGCTCTTGCGGTTGCCCTGAACAATCTCCAGCGCGCGGTGGACAGTGGCACGGCCTACGCCACGGAGTTGCAGGCCGTCCGCGACCTGTCAACCGAGGCGCTGGAAGCCGAAACGCTGGCCGCCGCGGCGCAGGATGGCGTGCCGACCTTGCGCGACCTCCGCGAGAGCTTCCCGCGCTTCGCCAACAAGGCACTGGACGCCGTCGGGGCAACCGGCGACGACTCGATTATCGGGCAGATCGTCGAAAGCGCGCGCTCGGTCGTGAATGTCCGGCCGGTCGGCGAGATCGAAGGCGACTCCCCCAGCGCCATCATCGCGCGCATGGAAAACCGGCTGAAGGCGGGCGACCTGCCGGGCGTCGTTGCGCAGAGTGACCAGCTCTCGGGCGAAGCGGCGGTCCAGCTACTGCCATGGATCGAACAAGTAAAGACGCGGATCAACGCGAACAAGGAACTGGACGCCATGGAGTCCCGCATGCTCGCCGCCATCCAGCAATAGGACGCGCCGCGCCCGACGAAGCCCGGAAGAGAGACCGTCATGCTGAGACTGCTACTTTATCTGATCGTTGTCGGCGTTATCGGTGCGGGCGCCGCCTGGCTGGCTGGAAATCCGGGCGAGCTGGCGATCACTTGGCTGGGCTACCGGATCGAGACGAGCGTGTTCATCGCCATCGCGGTTGTGCTGCTTGGCTTCGCGGTGGCGCTGTTGCTGTGGAGCGCACTGCGCGGCATCTTCGGGGCGCCCGCGCGGCTGCTTGCGCGGATGCGCGAACGCCGAGAGGAGCGCGGCCGCGATGCGCTGCGCCAGGGCATCTTCGCCGTCGGCGCGGGCGACGCGCAGCTCGCCGCGCGTTATGCCAGTGAGGCGCGGCAGGTTCTGGACAATGAACCTCTGACGAAGCTGTTGCGCGCGCAGGCTGCGCAGATCAGCGGCGACCACGCCACCGCCAAGCGCATCTTCGAGACCATGCTCGATGACGACGAAACGCGGCTTATGGGGCTGCATGGTCTGTTCCTCGAAGCCCGGCGCGAAAACAGGATCGAGGCGGCCGAGCAGCTTGCCGCCGGCGCCGTCGAAATCAAGCCCGCCCTTCCCTGGGCTGCCGAGGCGCTGTTCGAACTGCAGTGCCGCAAGGGCGATTGGGCCGGCGCGCTCAAAACACTCGGCTCCATGCGCCAGAACAAGCTCGTCGATCGCCAGACCGCCGACCGCCGCCGCGCGGTGTTGCTGACCGCGCAGGCTCAGGCCATCGAACTGACCGATCAAGAACAGGCCGGCAAGCTGGCGCAGGAAGCGCACAGCCTCGCGCCTGATCTGGTCCCGGCGGCGGAAATCGCCGGGCGCGTGCTGGCGGCACAGGGCTACGTCTCGCGGGCGGCGCGCCTGCTGGCCAAGACCTGGGAGCTGTCGCCGCATCCAGACATCGCCCTCACCTACGCCTATGTGCGACCGGGAGACTCCCCGCGCGACCGGCTGAACCGCGTGCGGGCGCTGACGCGGAACAACCCGGATCACGTCGAAAGCCGCGTGGCCGTGGCAGCCGCCGCAGTCGATGCGCATGAATGGGACGAGGCCCGCAAGGCGCTGGAACCGCTGCTGGCCGAGCGGCCCTCCCGCCGGGTCTGCACGCTGATGGCGCGGATCGAAGCGGGCGACACGCGCAACGCCGGGCGGGTGCGCGAATGGTTGGCGCGGGCGCTTCGGGCCCCGCGTGATCCGGCTTGGGTAGCTGACGGCGTGGTGTCCGACCGCTGGGCGCCACTCTCGCCGGTGACCGGCCAGCTCGACGCGTTCGAATGGCGCATTCCCATGGAGCGGATCGCCCCGGCTGATCAGGATGCGCTTCCGCTGGAGATCGCCGAGCTGGATCGACTCGAACGGCTCGAACAGGCCGAGGACGTTCATGTCGAGCAGCCGGACGAGAGCGTGAGCCAACCGGCCAGGCTGGCGGCCGTGGATTCGTCCGAACCAGCGAGCGAGACCGCCGAGAAGAGCAGCCACGCGGAAACGGACGAGCAGACGGCCCCCGACAACGGAAAGGCCACCGGAAAGGCCACCGCTGCAGCCACGCAGCCCGACGCCAGTCCACAACGCGCCGAAAAGCCAAGCGCATCGGGTGGCGAAACTGTGGTTTTTCCGCTACGCGCCCCCGATGATCCCGGCCCGCACGGCGGTGAAATCGATGAAGACAGGACATCGCCACTCTACGGCGTGCCGGCGAAAAACACACGTTAAGATTTAGCGTGTATGAATGCTTTCAACGCAGGCACGATTGCGGGTTGCAATGCCTTGGAATTGACGTATAGCGGGTATTGGCTGGTCAACGGCTGAATGCTTCAGACCGGCAGTGTCGCGAAACGCTCAGGCGGTCCGCGGCGGAGGATCATGGAGTCGAACGAGATGTCTGTCAGGTTCATGCGTTACGCAATCCCGGCCCTGGCGCTGCTCCTCGCGGCGGGCGGGCTCAGCGGCCCCGCGACGGCCGGCGACTCCAAGATTTTCGCCCGCTACGACATCGCCTACAACGGCCTGAGCATCGGCACCTTCCGCTTCCACTCAAACTGGAACGGCACCGGTTATCACCTGCGCGCCGGCGCCCGCATCAGCCTGCTCAACGGCATCCTGTTCGAGTGGAATGCCCGGACCGAGAGCGCCGGCCGCCTCACCTCGAAGGGCCCCAAGCCCGAGCGCTACAACTTCGGCTACGAGTCGGGGGACAAGGCCGGCTCCGTGCGCCTGCGCTTCAATGGCTCGGGGGTCAGCGACGTCAACATCGACCCGCCGCCCAATAGCAACCGTGTACCCATCGAGAGCCATCACATGCGGGGGGTCATCGACCCGCTGAGCGCGGTGATCGGCCTTTCGAAATTCCGTCGGCCGGCCCGGGGTGCGCAGTCCTGCAACGAGGAGCTTCAGATCTTCGACGGAAAGATGCGGTATGATATCACGCTGCGCTACAAGACCACCCGCCGGGTCACCAGCGCGGGGTATAATGGCCCCGCCTATGTCTGCCGCGCGAGCTTCCGCGCCATCGCCGGCCACAAGCCGAACAAGGAAGAGACCGGCTTCCTGGAGCGTACCAACGACATCGAAGTGTGGCTGATCCCGGTGAGCAAGGCGCAGCTTTACGTGCCCTACCACATTCACCTGCCGCTTCCGATCGGTTCGGCATCCATGACCACCGAAGAGTTCCGGCTGGAATCGGCCCGCGAAGGCGAGCTGACGGTTATCGGGTCCAGCTAAACGCCCGCGAGCGGTCAATCTGCGCAGACTCCGTGCTAATGGGGTCGATTTCACATTGCCATCATGTTTTCCTGCTCCTAATTGTGTGAATGGGCGGCGCGCTGTTTTAAGGGCTTTTCCTTGCCGCAGCGGCCGCCATATCTGTCTTGCGCTTCGGAGCTGATGTACCGTGCGCAGCGTCTTCGCCCGCGCTGGCGGCTTGCGAAGACCATTGAGACCGAAATTTTGGAGCGCGCCCGCGGCGCGGATGCGCTCTAGCGACCCTCCGGCAATGGGGAAAACATGCCGCAGACCTCTCCCGCCTCCGCTTCCGCCCCCCGTGCCGTTTCCAGCCGACCGGACTGCGCCCGCAACGTCTCTGCGGTGCTCGGCCCGACGAACACCGGCAAGACGCATCTCGCGATCGAGCGGATGCTGGGCCATGAGACGGGCGTGATCGGCCTGCCGCTGCGCTTGCTGGCGCGCGAGGTCTATGAAAAGGTCGCCGCCCGCGCAGGCGCCGAGAATGTCGCGCTGATCACCGGCGAGGAAAAGATCAAGCCCGCGGAACCGCGCTATCATGTCTGCACCGTCGAATCGATGCCGCAGAACGCCGATGTCGATTTCCTGGCCGTGGACGAAATCCAGCTTGCCGGCGACCCGGAACGCGGGCATGTGTTCACCAATCGGCTTTTCCACGCCCGCGGACGCCTCGAGACGCTGTTGCTTGGCGCACAGACCATGCAGGGCGCGATCCGCGATCTGCTACCCGAAGCGAATTTCATTTCACGCCCACGCCTGTCGAAGCTGACCTATGCCGGGCAGAAAAAGATCAGCCGGCTGCCGCGCCGCTCGGCCATTGTGGCGTTTTCCGCGAGTGACGTTTACGCCATCGCCGAACTGATCCGCCGCCAGCGCGGCGGCGCGGCGGTCGTCCTCGGCGCGCTGAGCCCGCGCACGCGCAACGCTCAGGTTGAGCTTTATCAGTCTGGCGACGTCGACTTCATGGTGGCGACCGACGCGATCGGCATGGGCCTCAACCTGGAGGTCGATCACGTCGCCTTCGCCGGCCGGCGCAAGTTCGACGGCCGGGTCCACAGGATGCTGACCCCGGGCGAAACCGGGCAAATCGCCGGACGCGCTGGCCGCTACATGAATGACGGCACCTTCGGCGTGACGGGTGAGTGTGATCCGTTCGACGCTGATCTGGTGGCCAAGCTGGAAGACCACGACTTCGAGCCGGTCAAGATCCTCCAGTGGCGTAACAGCAATCTCGACTTCTCGACGCTGGAAGCGCTGCAGAACAGTCTGAACGAAATCCCGGCCTCCCATCGGCTGCAGCGCACGCGTGAGAACGATGACGTAGCCGTGCTGGAGCGCCTCGCCGGCGATCACGAGATCATTGATCTGACGACCACGCCCGAGCACGTCGCACGGCTTTGGGATGCCTGCCAGGTCCCCGACTACCGCAAGATTTCTGCGGCTACCCATGCGGAGCTGGTCGCCAGCCTTTACCGCTTCCTCATCAGCGACAACGGCCTGATCCCCGAGGACTGGATCGAGAAGCAGGTCCAGCAGGCCGCCTCGACCGAGGGCGACATCGACACGCTGGCTAACCGCATCAGCCTCATCCGCACCTGGACCTTCGTGTCGAATCGGCAGGGCTGGCTCGCCGACCCGGAGCACTGGCAGGCGCGCACGCGAGAGATTGAGGACAATCTGTCCGACGCGCTGCACCAACAGCTTGCCCAGCGCTTTGTCGACAGGCGCACCAGCGTGCTGATGAAGCGCCTGCACGACAAGAGCGCGCTCGACGCCGAGATCGAGGACGACGGCAAGATCTTTGTAGAGAACCACTACGTGGGGCAGCTCCACGGTTTTCGCTTCACGCCCGACACGCACGCCTCGGGCGCTCAAGGCAAGGCAGCGCGGCACGCGGCCTCAAAGGTGCTCGCGCAAGAGCTTGCGCGGCGCGCCGACCAGCTTGTCGCGGCAAAGCCGGAAACGCTCGCGCTCACGCGTAACGGTGCGATCACGTGGAACGGCGAGGAGGTGGCGCGTCTCGAAGGCGGTGAGGATGGTCTGAAGCCCGGCGTCCAGCTTCTCGCCGATGAGCACATGAACGCGCCGGACCGGGACAAGGTCATCGCGCGGCTGCGCACCTGGGTCGACCATCACATCAGCCAACGGATCAAGCCGCTCGTCGACCTGGCGGCCGCAGCTGATCTTGACGGTATCGCGCGGGGAATCGCCTTCCGGATGGTTGAGAATTTCGGCTCGTTGAAGCGCGATACGGTCGCCGAGGAGGTGCGCGGGCTGGACCAGACCGCCCGGGCGGGACTGCGCAAATATGGCGTGCGCTTCGGCGCCTATAACATCTTCTTCCCGGCGCTGATGAAGCCGGACGCGGCAGAGTTGCTTTTGCTGCTCTGGGGGCTGAAACACGGCGCGGAAGGCGGACTCGACCCTTATGCGCTGCCCGAGATGCCGCGGCCGGGCCTGACCTCGGTGACGGCAGACCTGACGCTGCCGGAAGCCTTTTACCGCGCCTGCGGGTTCCATGTTTGCGGCGGCCGCGCGGTGCGCATCGATATTCTCGAGCGGCTCGGTGACCAGATTCGGCCGCTGGTGTCCTGGAAGCCGGACGGCGAGAATGCTGAACCGCCGGCCGGCGCGCTCGGCGGCGGGGCCTTCAAGGTGCAGCCTGACATGATGGCAATCCTGGGCTGCTCCCAGGAGGAACTGAACGGCGTCCTGAAGGCGCTCGGCTACCGCCTGGAACGCCGGCCTGTGACGCCCCCGTCGGCGAACGCGCCGGCTGCGCCGGAGAATGGTGAAAAAGCGCCAGGCGAAGCGCCACCGGCTACGGACGGCGAAGCGCCACAGAAGGAGATGGCGGCCGAAGTCTCCGATGGCGAAACACAATCGACCGAGCCGGAATATGAGGAAATCTGGCGCCCGCGACGCCGGCCAGAACGGCGCAAGCGCCCGCGCCAGCAGGACCGCGCCGCACATAGCGAGTCGCACGGTGCGCAGCGCAAGTCCCGCCAGGCCGACCGCGAACAGGCTGGCAGCACCAAGCCGGCCAACGACAAGCGCGGTCCGAAGAAGAAACGCGCCGCGCCGGGCAAGGCGCAACCGAAGCCCGCAGCAAATGCCGGCAAGCGTCAGCCCGCCGTGGATCCTGACTCGCCCTTCGCCGCGCTGCAGGGGCTGAAGGAGAAAATGGAACGCGACATGCAGGAGCGCGCCTGAGTGCCGCGTCAGGGCCGAAAACGCTCAGCCCGGCAACAGCCAAAGCCGGAGGCGGCGGCTCCGCAGCACGCGGACGCTGACGAGGTTCCCATCCAGAGACTGGACAAGTGGCTATGGTTCGCCCGCTTTGCGCGGACCCGGAGCCTTGCCGCGCGGCTGGTGGAGGATGGCAAGGTTCGCGTCAATCGTGAGAAAATCCTGAAACCCGCGCAGAGCGTGCGCCCCGGGGACGTGATTACAGCCGCGATCGGCGGTCGCGTGCGTATTGTCAGGATCGCGGACCCTGGTGCGCGCCGCGGCCCGGCACAGGAAGCGCGAGCCCTCTACGAAGATCTGACACCACCGGCCGAACCTCAGACTGGCGGGTCAGAGAGAACGGCGACCGCCCCGACGCGCGCGCCAGGTGCCGGCCGCCCTACGAAGCGCGAGCGGCGCAAGCTGGATGCTGCCCGCGCCCAGACTGACGACGGCGACAGCCCATAAACCAACCCGTCCGCAAACGCGACGCAAAACGCGCCGACTTTAACCTTCCGTCAACACGTGTAGGGCACAAAGGATACAACCGAAACGCGCATTGTCTCGCGAACGGGTCGCGTTTCGGCCTGCTCCCGCACCCGAAGGAGCCCCGGCATTCCCCGTGTCGGGGCTCCGCCCCTTTCTAGGGGGGCCTTCCGAGCCATCACCCCCCGGTCACGCTCATGTGCCGGCTGACGGCGGGCTGGTTGTTGCGCCGGTCGATGACGAAGTCATGTCCCTTGGGCTTGCGCGAAATGGCTTCGTCGATTGCGGCGTTGAGCAACTCGTTGCCCTCGCTGGCGCGCAACGGCGCACGCAGATCCGCCGCGTCTTCCTGACCGAGGCACATATAGAGCGTGCCCGTACAGGTCAGGCGCACACGGTTGCAGCTCTCGCAGAAGTTATGCGTCAGCGGGGTGATGAAACCAAGCCGTCCGCCGGTCTCGGCCACCTGCACATAGCGCGCCGGACCGCCCGTCTTGTACGGGATGTCCTCCAGAGTGAACTTTTCGGCCAGCCGCGCGCGCACGGTTGAAAGCGGCAGATACTGGTCGGTGCGGTCGCCGTCGATGTCGCCCAGCGGCATCGTCTCGATGAGCGTCAGGTCCATGCCGCGGCCATGCGCCCAGCGCAGCATCTCCTCAATTTCGTGCTCGTTGACGTCCTTCAGCGCGACGGCGTTGATCTTGACATGGAGACCCGCCTCCTGCGCGGCATCGATACCCGCCATGACCTGCTCCAGCCGGCCCCACCGCGTGATCTGCTGAAACTTTTCGGGGTCGAGCGTGTCCATCGAGATATTAACGCGGCGCACGCCGGCGTCGGCCAGTTCGTGGGCGAAGCGGGTGAGCTGGCTGCCGTTGGTCGTCAGGGTCAGCTCATCCAGCGCGCCGCTTTCCATGTGCCGGGACAGCGAGCGGATCAGCCACATGATGTTGCGGCGCACGAGCGGCTCCCCGCCGGTCAGCCGGAGCTTGCGCACGCCCTTGGCAATGAAGGCCGTGCAGACGCGGTCCAGTTCCTCCAGCGTCAGCAAGTCCTTTTTCGGCAGGAAGGTCATGTTTTCCGCCATGCAGTAGACGCAGCGGAAATCGCACCGGTCCGTCACCGAGACCCGCAGATAGGTGATCTTGCGCCCGAACGGATCGATCATCGGGCTTTGTCCGCTAGCCATGTGAGCGTCAATATCCATGCTTCGCGCCTCCTCCCATGCGCGGTGTGCTTATTCCTGACCTTTGCGGTCTGACATTGGACTGTAACACCCGTGCCCGATCATGCAAGAGTTTGCCGGGACAAACAGCTTTTCGGATATCACGGCCATTTCACGACCGGCGGCATCGAAGACAGGATTGCATCGACATTTCCGCCGGTTTTCAGCCCAAAGATCGTCCCGCGGTCATAAAGCAGGTTGAACTCGACATAACGCCCGCGCCTGATCAGTTGTTCCTCGCGCTGCTCATCAGTCCAGGGCGTGTGCATGTTGCGGCGGACCAGTTCAGGATAAATGTCGAGGAAGGCGCGTCCCACATCCTGTGTGAAGGCAAAGTCGGCCTCCCAGTCGCCGCTGTTCAGATAGTCGTAGAAGATGCCGCCGATGCCGCGCATCTCGCCGCGGTGCTTGAGGTAGAAGTACTCGTCACACCACTGCTTGTACCGGTCATAATCGGCGACCTCATGCGCCTCGCAGGCCGCGCGCATCGCGGCGTGAAACGCCTGCGTATCCGGGTCCTCCTGCGTTCGGCGCGCTTCGAGCACTGGGGTCAGGTCCGCACCGCCGCCGAACCAGCTTTTCGTCGTGATGACAAATCGCGTGTTCATGTGGACGGCCGGCACGTTCGGATTCTGCATATGGGCGATCAGCGAAATGCCGGAGGCCCAGAAGCGCGGGTCCTCGGCCGCGCCGGGGATCTGGTCGGCGAATTCCGGCTTGAAGGTGCCGAACACGGTGGAGGTGTGCACCCCCACCTTCTCGAACACCCGTCCCTTCATGATCGACATCACACCACCGCCGCCCGGCTCGCCCGTGTGGTCGGTGCGGTTCCAGGGCGTGCGCTCGAACCGGCCCGGCTCCAGGTCGGAGAGCGGCCCGTCCCTCAATTCGTCCTCAAGCTGCTCGAACGCCGCGCAAATCTGGTCGCGCAGGTCCGAGAACCAGGCGCTGGCACGTGCGCGCTCCTGTTCCAGCGCGTCACGGATTGACGGGTCTTCAGGCACCGCGGGCTGCAGGCTCATGGCATTTCCCGTGTTGGAAAACTGTTAGTCTGCCGTAGTCCTTCACCTAACACCATCGCAGCCGCAACCGCAACGTTCAGCGAGCGCAGCTCCGGGCGCATCGGAATTGTGACGCGGGCCGCGGCGGCGTCGTGAACTGCATCGGGCACGCCCGCGCTCTCGCGGCCGAGCAACAGGACATCGCGCGACTGGAAGGCGAAATCCACATAGGCGCGATCAGCTTGACGGGTCAGCAGCACGATTCGCGCGCCCTGTATCTGCATTTCTTCCTGGAACGCCTCGAAGCTCGGATGCCTGTCGATCGTCACGTGCTGCAGGTAATCGAGCCCGGCACGGCGCAGCGCCCTGTCCGACATGTCGAAGCCGGCCGGCGCGATGATGCTCACCGGCACGCCGACGCAGGCCGCCAACCGGAGGATTGTCCCCGTATTCTGAGCGATATCCGGTTGATAGAGAGCGAGCCTCATGTCCTGACCTGTCCGCCGTCGATACGCCCAAGACAACCTCAACGGTGTGTCCTATGCGCCACTTTGTCACCGCATTTGACCTAGACTCGCCGCGGCCTCTGACAATATAAGGCCGTGCTGGTATCCAGCAGCCGCGCATGCGCTGTCACGGGCGCGCGCGTCATATCCGGATAAAAGGTAAGCGCGAAAGGACGATTCATGGCAACTGTCGCCGACGAGCCGAACAGGCGTGACTTCATCCACATCGCGACGACGGCATTCCTTGTGATCGGCGGGGCAGCGGCGCTCTGGCCGGCGATCGACCAGATGAACCCGAGTGAGGCGACCCTGGCAACCGGCACGATCGACGTCGACATCGCGCCCATCGAGCCTGGTCAGGCCATCACGGTCATGTGGCGCGGCAAGCCGGTCTTCATCCGCCACCGCACGCCGGAGGAGATCGAGGCGGCCAAGTCGGTCGACGTGGCCGAGCTGAAGGATCCCAACGTCTTCGCCATGGGCGACAACGCCGGCCTGCCGGCGACAGACGAGAATCTCACGCGCCCCGGGCACGAACAGTGGCTCGTCGTGATCGGCATCTGCACGCATCTCGGCTGCATCCCGAAGGGCAACAAGCCGAGCGAAAACCGTGGCGAATACGGCGGCTGGTTCTGCCCGTGCCATGGCTCGCACTACGACACCGCCGGACGCATTCGCAAAGGGCCCGCAGCGCGTAATCTGCAGCTTCCCCTTTATTCGTTCACGTCCGACACCTCCATTCAGCTCGGTTAAGGACCTGCGATCATGAAGCCAGAGACCTCCTACCAGCCGAATACCGCCTTCGAGCGCTGGCTCGACGAGCGCCTGCCGATCCCGCGGCTGCTACATGACCAGATCACCGCGTTCCCGACGCCGCGCAACCTGAACTATCTGTGGACGTTCGGCGGCATCCTCACCTTCGTGCTGATGATCCAGATCATCACCGGCATCATTGCCGCGATGCACTATGTGCCGGATGTCGAGATGGCCTTCGAGTCCGTCGAGCGACTGATGCGCGACGTGAACTACGGCTGGCTGATGCGCTACACGCATGCCGTTGGCGCGTCGATGTTCTTCCTCGCGGTCTACATCCATATTTTCCGCGGTCTGTATTACGGCTCGTACAAGGCGCCGCGCGAGGTGCTCTGGATTCTCGGCGTCATCATCCTGATCCTGATGATGGCAACCGCCTTCATGGGCTACTCGCTGCCGTGGGGGCAGATGAGCTACTGGGCGGTGACGGTGATCACCAACCTGTTCTCGTCACTCGACCAGATCATTCCGGGCCTTGGAACGACGATCGTCCAGTGGATCTGGGGCGGCTTCTCGGTCGGCGATCCGACGCTCAACCGCCTGTTCAGCCTGCACTACCTGTTCCCGTTCCTGATCGCGGCCTGCGTGGGGCTGCACATCTGGGCGCTGCATGTGCCGGGCAACAACAATCCGACCGGCGTGGCCGTGAAGGACGTGAAGAAGGATACGGTGCCGTTCCACCCGTACATCACGGTGAAGGACGGTTTCGCCCTGTCGATCTTCGCGATTATCTTCGCCTACTTCGTCTTCTATATGCCCAACTACCTCGGCCATGCGGACAACTACATCCCGGCCGATCCGCTGGTCACGCCAGCGCACATCGTGCCTGAGTGGTATTTCCTGCCATTCTATGCCATCCTGCGCGCGATCCCTGACAAGCTCGGTGGCGTGATCGCCATGTTCGGCGCGATCTTCGTTCTGTTCCTGATCCCGTGGCTGGACACTTCACGGGTGCGGTCGACGAGCTATCGCCCGCTGTACCGGCCGTTCTTCTGGCTGCTGGTGTTCACCTGCATCGCGCTGGGCTACCTTGGCGCCAAACCGGCCGAGGGCGGCTATGTGATCGCGGCGCGGTTCTTCACCGCCTACTACTTCATCCACTTCCTGGTCGTCATGCCGCTGATCGGCATCATCGAGCGGCCGAAGCAGCGCCCGGGGAGCATCGCTGAGACAATCTACGGCCCCCAAGAAGGCCGCGGCGCCGCGCCTGAAGCGGTTCCGGCCGCGCCAGAGAAGCGATAGGGAAGCGAGGGATTCCGGCCATGACATACAGCTTGACGCGTTTCATCTCGCCAATCCGCGCCGGTCTGGGCGCCACGGCCCTCGCAGTCACGCTCGCCGTGGCAGGCGCTCCGGTCGATCGCGCCTTCGCCGCCGCTGGCGGGGGCGCAGACATCAAGAAGCAGGATTGGACCTTTGCTGGGCCGTTCGGCTACTACGATCAGGACCAGCTGCGCCGCGGTTTCAAGGTCTATCAACAGGTCTGCTCGTCCTGCCACGGCATGGACCTTATTTATTACCGCAACCTGTCGGATGAGAGCGGGCCGAACCTCCCGGAAGAGCAGGTCGAGGCGATCGCATCGGAATACACCGTGGTCGACGGGCCGAACGATCAGGGCGAGATGTTCGAGCGCCCGGCAACACCGAACGACCCGTTCGTGAACCCGTACAAGAACGACGAGGAAGCGGCGCTGGTGAACAACGGCGTCGTACCGCCTGACCTTTCCGTGATTGCAAAGGCGCGCAACGTCTCGCGCGACCCGGCCTGGTACATGTCGCCGGTGGTCATCGCCGAGGACCTGCTGACCATGTATGCGGAGGGCGGACCGGATTACATCTACGCGCTGCTGACCGGCTATGGCCAGCCGCCTGAGGACGCGGAGATACAGCCCGGCCTGCACTATAACGCCGTCTATCCCGGCAACCAGATCGCGATGCCGCGAGTCCTGTTCCCGGACATCGTCGCGTATAATGACGGAACGCCGACGACCGAAGAGCAGTATGCCAAGGACGTCACGGCATTCCTGATGTGGGCCGCAGAGCCGAAACTGGAGGAGCGCAAGCAGATGGGCGCGAAGGTGATGCTCTATCTCTTCATCCTCGCAGCGCTGCTCTACATGTCAAAGCGCGTGCTCTGGAAGCGGCTCAAGCACTGAGACGCACGGAATGTCTGAATGCAAAGTGGCGCGGCCTCTCGGGGCCGCGCTTTTTCTTTGAGGCGGTTCGAGCCGACGGTCCTATGCAGAGCCCCGGCGGCGCATGCGCAGGCGCTGCGCCTGCGCGAGCTTCGCCATCTTGCGCAGGCGCGCCTCGGGCAATCGCAGCGCCAGCCGCACCCAGCGTTCGCCGATCTCTTCCATCTCGGTGCGTGAGACTGGATGCGCGATGCGCCGTGCCTCGAACACGTTGAAGACGGCCTCGAACCGTTCGGCCATCCACGCCAGCTGCCGGTCCATCGCCGCGACGCCCTCGCCATCCGGCGCGATCGCGTTGACCAGTTCGAGATCGTAAAGCTGCTGCGCGCTGAGCACCGGGCTATCGAGAATCGCGCGCTCCGCCCGCGCCTGGCCCAAACGACGCGACAGGAAGGTATAGGCCCCCATCCCCGGAAACAGCCCATAGCTGATTTCCGGCAGAGCGAAACGGGCCTGCTCTTCCGCAACAATGACGTCGCACGCCATGGCGGCTTCAAACCCGCCGCCCAGGGCGTCGCCGCACACGAGCGCGGTCGTGACCATGCCCGCCTCGCAGGCGTGATAATTGCGGTAGCAGATATCGATGCTCGCCATCGCATACTCGCGCAGCGCCTGCTCGTCCCCCGCCTCAACGCATGAGACGAAGAACTGCAGATCGCCGCCGAGATTGAACACGCCGGGGGTGCGCGAAGCGAGCACGGTGAAGCGCGCCGCCAGCGCCGCATCGCGCGGGCTTTCGCGGTAGAAAGTTCGCAGCGCCCGCTGCACCGCCTGAATGTCCCTCAGCATTTGTGGCGTGTAGGACGGCCGCTCGCGATGCGTCTGGAAGCCCCAGACGGCACGGGTCGCCGGGTCGTATTCCAGCTCCAGTTCACGCAGATCCAGCGCCTGAAGCCGCGACGCCAGCCGGGCCGCCGCTGCACGCTGCGCCTCGCTGGGCTCGGTCTGATCCGCCTCAAACGCCGGCATCTGCGGCTGCGGAACCGGGTCTTGACCGTTTCGCCCGCCGGATCTGGCAAACGCCTCGGTATCAAAACGGATGGACGAAGCGCGGGCAGGCTCGCCCTGCACCAAGTGGATGGGCAGTCTCATTTTGGTCTACTCATTTACTGTTATGCAACTATGGGTAGCACGCTTTGGTGAGATGCGCCAGAGGCAGCGGAATGGCGCCGGGACCCAGTCGAGCGGGAACCGGACAAGGGCTTCGCGTTGTGGTGAGAGCGGTCGCCAACATTTTCACCACAATTGAGACGAGTTTTTCACTTCCCCGCAGGAGAAATTTAAGGAAGGCCGGATTGACGGCAAGGTCATGACGCCGGTGGCGTGTATGCTCGTTCACGCCAATTAAACAACTGTGTGGCAGCGTTCCCGGGATTACGCAGCCATAAGTAGGTTATGCCGGACAGCCCTTATATCGCAATCATCGACGATCTGTCGGCCAACCGCGCATACATGGAACGGCTTGCACGGTCGGTCGAAGATGTCGGGCGGGTGGAGAGTTTCGCCGGCGCCCCCGAGGCGTTGCGTGCATTTGCCGCAGATCCCCCGGATCTCATCATCACTGATTTCAACATGCCGGAGATGAACGCCGCCGAATGTCTCACGGCCCTGCGCAAGATCAAGGGGCTGGAGGATACGCCGGTTATGGTCGTCTCCGGCTACGAACAGCGCGACATACGCTATCAGGCGCTGGAATGCGGCGCGACGGACTTTCTCGTCACGCCCGTCGACACCATCGAGTTCCGAACGCGCGCCCGGAACCTTCTGATGCTCGGAATGCATCAGAAGCTGCTTCGCAGCCGCACCTTCGCGCTGCAGGACCGGCTCGTCAACGACCGCCTGCGCTCTCTGGAGACGCTCAAGCGCACGCGCCAGCACATGCTCGGCGTGATCGACTCGGTGCCGGCCATGGTCTACGCCGTCGACCAGAACGGCACCTGCATCTTCGCCAATCAGTTCTGCTTCGATTTTGCCGGCATCGGTGACACCGGAACCCCAAGCGATCTGAACGATACGTTCGAAACGATCGCGGCGACGGGCGTCCTGGAGAACCTTGCGCGGGGGGCGCCGCAACAGGCCGAGGTGACACTCACCGACGCAAGCGGGCAACCGCGCGAGTTCTTCGTCGTCGCCCGCGAGACGGGCGCGGCCGAGGACGGTAGCCTGACCAAGGTCGTCTCCGCGCTCGACATCTCCAGCGTCAAGGCGGCCGAGCGCTCGCTGCGCATCGCCAAGGAGGAGGCGGAAGCCGCCAACCGCGCCAAGAGCAACTTCCTCGCCAATATGAGCCACGAACTGCGTACGCCCATGAACGCAATCATCGGCTTCGCGGACATGATGCGCTCCGGCCTGGTCGGCGAGGTGCCGAACGAGAAATACAAGCAGTATCTGGACAGCATCCTCTACAGCGCGCGCCACCTGCTATCGATCATCAACGGCATCCTCGACTTCGCGCAGATGGAAGCCGGCAAGACACGGATCGAGGAGAACGTGTTCTCGCTGAACAACTGCCTGCGCCAGGTCGCGGAAATGCTGAATGCGCAGATCACCGAGCGCGGTAACACGCTCGTGCTGTCTGAGGAACCGGAAGTGACGCTCTGGACCGATGAGCAGAAGCTGCGGCAGGTGCTCATCAATATCGTTTCCAATGCCAACAAGTTCACTGAAGGCGGCGAGATCGCAGTCGAGATCTGCCTTGCCGCTGAACAGCCTGAATGCGCGCATCCACCCTACCAGGGCATCGAGATCCGCGTGCACGACACCGGGCCGGGCATGAGCGAGGAGGAGAAGCGAACGGCCCTCACGAGCTTTGGCCAGATCCTCGAGCACACGTTCGAGAAACCGCAGAACGGCACCGGGCTGGGGCTGCCTATCTCGTCCGGCTTCATGAAGCTGATGGGCGGGCATCTCGACATCGACAGCCAGAAGGGCGCCGGAACGACCGTTCGCCTGTGGCTGCCGCCGCGCTGCATCTTGCGACAGGATCGTACGGTGTCGCCGGCCCAGGATCCTCAGCCTTGCCACGCCGGCGCTGAGCCATGACAAGCCAGCCAATGCTCTCTGCGCCGATCCAGCACGCGGCGCGACTGCACCAGGCGCTTGCGGTTGCAAGGCATGCCGAGCCCCTCGAATTCGAGCAGCTCGTGGTCCGCTATCTGATCG
The DNA here is from genome assembly GCF_003550175.1 of Dichotomicrobium thermohalophilum. Classification (NCBI taxonomy): domain Bacteria; kingdom Pseudomonadati; phylum Pseudomonadota; class Alphaproteobacteria; order Hyphomicrobiales; family Hyphomicrobiaceae; genus Dichotomicrobium; species Dichotomicrobium thermohalophilum. The sequence continues at coordinate 38,970 of NZ_QXDF01000006.1, read as the reverse complement.
GCATCTTCACCACGAGCTGCGCAATTCTGTCGTGGTATTTCGACCTGCTCGCCCCTTGGCAGGTCACCGCGCTGGCGATCTTCATTCCCGCCGCGTGGGTCGTGGCCGGCGGCTTTATGCTGCATTTCGCCATCTGGCCGAAGCGCCGGATCGCGCGTCGCGCGGCCGCAATTTCATTCGACGCGCTCACGCTGTCCCTGTTCATCTATTTTGGCGGCGAAGCGGCGTCGATCTTCTTCCCGGTCTACTTGTGGGTGATTCTGGGCAACGGCTTCCGCTTCGGCCTGGCTTACATGTACGCCGCCATGGTCGCCAACGGCTTGTGCTTCGCGTTCGTGGTCGCCTACACGCCGCACTGGCAAGCCGACTGGGCCTTCGCCGGCGGCGTTCTGCTGTCTCTTTTAATGATCCCGCTTTACGTCTCGCGGCTGATCCGCGCGCTACGTAGCGCCATGGCCGAAGCCGAGGCGGCGAACCGGGCCAAGAGCGAGTTTCTTGCGACAATGAGCCATGAATTGCGCACCCCGCTCAACGCGATCATTGGCCTGTCCCAGGTGCTCGATCGGACCGCGCAAAGCCCGCAGGACCGCATGTCGGCCATGTCGATCAACAGCGCAGCGTCGCGGCTTCTGGAAATGGTCGACACCATCCTCCACTTCCAGAAGGTCGAAAGCCAGGCCGTCACCGTGAGCGATGCCCCTTTCAACGTGACCGAGCTGCTGCACGAGGCAGAGACGCTGCTCCGCCCGCTGGCCCAGCGAAAAGGTCTGGTGCTGCATATCCGCTTCGCCACGCCGCTGCCTGCCTGCATCCGGGGCGACCGTGAGCATCTCAAGACAGTGCTGCTCAACCTCGGCGGCAATGCTGTGAAGTACACCGACGAGGGGCATGTGTGGATCACCGTCGCGCACGCCATGCACAGCACAGGCCCGACCTTGCGCATCGAGGTGCGCGACACGGGCCAAGGCATCCCAGAAAGCGAGCACGCCCGGCTGTTCGACCGCTTCGCCCAGGCCGAGGAGAGCCGGCGCGGCAAGGAAGGCGGCGTCGGCCTCGGCTTATCGCTCGCCCGCTCTCTCGTTGACCTTATGGGTGGCAGGATCGGTTTTTCCAGCGCCCAAGGGGAAGGCTCGATCTTCTGGTTCGAGGTGCCGGCACCTGCCATCGAACGCCCCGACGAAACCACGCCAGTCTCGGAAGTTGCCCTGCTCGTCCGTTTGCAGGATCGCCAGCGTCTGCTGCCGGGCCTGCGGGCCTACGGTCTGGATGCCGGCAAGACCATCGCCAACCCCCGCGATTTCGTTAAGGCGCGCGCTGCCTCGGGGGATCTCTGGCGCTATGTGTTGGTGGTCGATGAGCTTGAGCTCGACGACCGCGCGATCGCCGATATCCGGGAGGCGTTGAGCGCTGCGTCGATCCCCCCGGCGCTCGTGGTCACCGAGGACAGCAACGCCCTGGATGCCTGGGCAGCCGCCCGCCTCGACAATGACCGCAGCCATGATGCCATGCTGATCACCACGGTTGCCGCCTGGCACGGCCTGAAGCCCCAGCCCCAGGCGCCTGTCCAGGAGGACGAACCGACGCACAGCGTGGCGCCGCTGAGTGTGCTGGTCGCCGATGACAACCCGTTCAACCGGGAGGTCGCGAAGAAGCTGCTCACGCTGGACGGCCACCGTGTCGTCCTCGCCAACACGGGCGAAGAAGCACTCGACGTGCTCCTGCGCGGCGGCGTCGACATCGCCTTTCTCGACATCAACATGCCGGGCGGCGACGGCGCCGAGATCTGCAAGGATTATCAGCTTGCCGTTGAGCCGGAGGCGCATATCCCGATCATTGCCATGACGGCGGACACCTCCGCGCCGACGCGGGAAAACTGTCTGCGCGCGGGCATGGTGGCGGTGCTACACAAGCCGGTCCAGCTCAACGAACTGCGCGAGACGATCCGTGCGCATGTGCATCCCACACCGCTGGCCCCTGCGGCGCGCGGAAAGCGCGGAAACGCGACCGACCCGGCGGAGAGCCCGTCGGTGGACACGCGCCGACTCGACGAGATGATCGCGTTGTTCGGCCCTGAAGCCTTCCGCACCGAGATGGCTACCCTGTTCGAGACCGATTTCGAAAAGCATCTGGAGGCGCTGCACGCCGCGATCAGCGAGGGGCATCAGACAGCCGCGCGTGACGCGCTTCACGCGTTGAAAAGTTGCGCCAACACCATCGGCGCGGCCCGGCTTGCGGCGCTGTGCAGCGAGAAGCGCGAAGCAAACGTTGCGCCAGATGCTGGTCTGGCCGCCCGGATCGGCGCCGAATATGCGGCGTTCCGGCAGGTGCTTTATGCGCATCTCGGAGAAGCCGCTGAACAGCCAAGCCCTGCGGAGACCCAAGAACCCTCCGACGCCGCAAGCCAGTCTCGCTAAGGTCGAATGACTCGCGCGTTGGCCGCACCCGCCGCTCTGTAGCTCGCCGCGTCGTCCACGTCTCTCAGTTCATCGGCAAGCGCCACGTCCAACCCCTGCGCGTCGAGATTGGCGATGGTGTCCGCCCGTGCGTGCGGCCCCGACCAGCGCACGCCGTCGAACAGCCCGCGCGGTGCCGGCCCGCGCCGCAGCCCGATCAGCCAGTAGCCGCCGTCAGGCGCCGGGCCGATCACCGCCTCGGCTCCGCGCAGCGCCTGAAACGCCGCCGCGACCCGCGCGGCCGTGATGTCTGGTATGTCGCTCCCGACAATCAGCGCCGGCGCCGCGCCGGCCTGCGCGAACACCTGCGCCATGCGCGCACCAAGATCGCCATGCCCTTGAGAGATGCGCGGCAGATCGCCGGGCCACCAGTGCACATTGGTCGCCGCTTCCGGCGCAACCGCCAACACCAGCCGCCAGCGCGGATCACGCAGCCGACGGATCACCGCTGCGGTATTGTGCCGGTGAAAACGCACCGCGGCCATCTCGCCGATCTCGCGCGCAAGCCGGGTCTTGACCTGGCCGGGCCGCGGCGCCTTGACCATGAGGAAAACGGTTGGCCGTTCAGCCATAGAGCTTGACGATATAACGCGGCGGCACGCGCAGGAAATAAAGCGTCAGGCAGGACAGATTGCGCAACATACGGCGGAAATAGCCGTCGCGCTGATAGCGGTCAGCACTGGTCGTGGCCCGGCTGCGCAGGAAGCACAAGTCACGCCGGCCGATGCGCCGGACAAGGTCGACGTCTTCCATCAGCGGCAGGTCACGAAAGCCGCCGAGCCGCTCATAATGCGCCCGCGAGATCAGCAGCCCTTGATCGCCGTAAGGCAGGCGCAAAAGCGCGCATCGCAGGGAGACCATCGCCTCCAGGTAGCGTGGCCGCGCACCGCGATCATCCAGCGCAAAGCGAAAGGCAGCCGCCTGTGGCCGTCTAGCGCGCGCAGATTCGTCGATGAAGCGTTCGGCTTCCTGATACCAGCCATGTTCCAGCACTGTGTCGGCGTGAAGAAACAGCAGCCAGTCCCCCTTCGCCGCCCGTGCGCCCTCGGCGAGCTGTGGTCCTCTTCCCTTCGCCGCGCGCACGAAACGCGCGCCGACAGCCTCGGCGATCTGCGGCGTGTCGTCCTGCGAGCCGCCATCCGCGATGATCACTTCGCGCACCACGCCCTCGACCACGCCGGGAACCAGTGCGGCGAGGCTGCGGGCCAGTTCGGCCTGTGAATTCAGCGTCGGGATCACCACCGAGATCATGGCGGGGATGATACGGCTGGCGCACTTGTCCACAAGCGATTTTTGCGGCGCGCAAGCCAATGTTCTTTATCTGTTCGCGTCTTCCCGTTAAGCTTGTGGCATGACTGCGCGATCCTCGAAACCACCTGTGCCAAGCCCGCAGGACGCGGAGACCACGGAATCCGACCGCCGGCGCGGACGCGGCGCCTGCTCCAATGCCGCAGGACGCTACGAGAGCGAGCGCCGGGATGTCTTCGACGACGGCTGGGAAAGCCTCGCGGATCTCGACAGTTTCAAGACAGAGGTTCGCGCGGAAATGGCGCGCAGCATCATCGCCACCAATGACAGCCCCGATATCGGCTTCGACCAGTCGATCAACGCCTATCGCGGCTGCGAACACGGCTGCATTTACTGCTTCGCGCGGCCGACGCACTGCCATCTGGGCTACTCGGCCGGCATCGATTTCGAAACCAAGCTGACCGCGAAGGTCAATGCCGCCGAGCTACTGGAAAAGGCGCTCAGCACTCCGCGCTACCGGGTGAAGCCGATCATGCTCGGCACGAACACAGACCCCTACCAGCCGATCGAGCGGGAGCGGCGCATTACCCGGTCCATCCTGGAAGTGCTGGCGCACACCCAACACCCGGTCGGCATCGTGACGAAATCGGCGCTGGTGACGCGCGATCTCGACATCCTCGCGCCGATGGCCGCGCAGGGGTTGGTGCATGTCGGCATTTCGGTCACAACGCTGGACAATCGGCTATCGCGATCAATGGAGCCGCGGGCGAGCGCGCCGGCCAAGCGTCTGGAGGCAATCCGGGTCCTGAGCGAAGCCGGCGTGCCGGTGCGTGTCATGGCCGCGCCGATGATCCCGGCGCTGAACGATCCCGAGCTTGAGCGCATCCTTGAGGCGGGCGCGGCGCGCGGCGCGCAGACGGCGAGTTATATTCTCCTGCGTCTGCCGCTGGAGGTCGCGCCGCTGTTCCGGGAATGGCTGGCGCAGAACTATCCGAACCGCGCCGAGCGGGTCATGGCGCTGGTACGCGACACACGCGGGGGAAAGGATTACGACTCCCGCTTCGGCGTGCGTAAACGCGGCGAGGGCCCCTATGCGCAGCAGCTTGCCGCCCGCTTCGCCATCGCGCTGCGCCGCATCGGGCTGAAGCGCGATCATCCGCCGCTGCGCACCGATCTCTTCCAACCGCCCGCGCGGTCGGGCCAGCTCGACCTGTTCGCGCCGTCTTGATCCCGCCACCAGAATCGGCGTTGCTATGGTCGCTTGGATCAGGCGGGTGGGCGATGCCGGATTTCACACTGGAAGAAGCGGCAGAAAGGGACTGCGGCGGGCTCGTCGCCGGACTGGATGAAGCGGGGCGCGGTCCCTGGGCCGGGCCCGTGGTTGCGGCCGCAGTGATCCTCGACAAGGCTATGCCCCTGGACAGGCTCGACGACTCCAAGCTCGTCGCGGAGGAGGCGCGCGAGGCGCTGTTCGAGGAGATTTGCGAAAGGGCCATCGTCGGCGTCGGGATCGTCGATGTGCCAGAAATCGACAGGCTCAACATACTGCACGCCAGCCTGCTGGCGATGCAGACCGCTTTTGCAAGGCTCCGGGAGCCGGCGCAATCCGCCCTCGTCGACGGCAACCGTGCGCCCGACCTGCCCTGCCCCGCGAGAGCCGTGGTTGGCGGAGATGCACGCTCCGCCTCAATCGCTGCGGCCTCCATTGTCGCCAAGGTCACGCGCGACCGCCTTATGCGCGATCTGGACGCCGATTTCCCCCAATACGGCTGGGCACGCAACAAAGGCTACGGCACGCAGGAACACGCCGCCGCCCTCGTGGAGCATGGCGTGACCATCCATCACCGCCGCTCGTTCGCGCCTGTCGCCCGCCTGCTGGAGCCCCACGCAAGCCGCTGATGCCTGCACTGTGCCGCATTGGCCACGCCAACGCGCGAAATCTGCCGCGTCCCTGTGAATGTCCGCTGCTTGCAGGTGAAAGCTGAAGCGCCGGCTGCTATCAGCCGGCATTAATGCCAAACAAGGGGTTCGGGTATGATGAGACTGAGCGCACCCTCGCGCCTGATTTTCCTTCTGTCGGTCATTCTCGTGGCGCTGGTGATCCTGTCGCGGTATTTCGGCGTCGAGATCCCCGTGCTGACCACGATCGTCGCCCGCAGCCCATTCGAGATTCTGCTCGTGGCGTGGGCGCTTCTGTTCCTCGGCGTGACATTCCGCCTCTAGAGCACGGCGCGGCCCGCCCGACCGGTTAACATTGTGAGCCCCCGCGCTTTCGCTTAGGCTCAACACTGTCGCGCCGCGCCTGTCTGCGCGCTCATCATGTCATGAGGCCGGAGCCCGTCATGCGCCGTCTTTTCAGGTCCGCCACCGCCCTGGTCACGGCCTCCGCGATTGCGCTGACGGCGGTGCTGCCCCGGCAACCGGCCATCGCGCAGACGAGTGGCGACGCCCCCGTCGCCGGCACGCTCAGCCCTTCCGAATGCCGCCAGCTTGACGACGAAAACGTGCGCGCGGCGATCGGGTCGATCACACAGCAGCGCCTCAAGGCGGAGTTGAGCGGGCTGAACTATGCCGCCCTGGTCCAGCAGCAATGGACCGAGACCCGAATGGATGCGCGTATCGATGAGCAGATCGACATCGCCATCCAGGAAGTCCGCGCCGATACGGATTGGTTCGACCGCGCCTATTCCACCATCAGCCGAGATCAGGCGGAGGAATTCGCGATCGCCGTCGCGGAGAAGACCTACACCTCCGAGGCCTTCCGCAACGCCATGTCCGACCTGACAACGGCGATCGGCAAGGATATCGGTGCGCGACTCGAAACGGCGGCCGCGGCCGCCTCCGGCCCGGCGGTCTCCTGCATGCGGCTGGCGCTTGAAGCACGCTATGGCGGCGCGATCGCGCAGTCGTTCGTTCAACAGACGGAAACATCGCTGGATGTCGCGGCGCAGTCCGGCACACCCGCCATCACAACGGGCGATCTGGTCTTTCAGGGCAGCGAGGCGATCGGCGGCTTGCTGCTTGTGATGACGCGGCGCATGATCGCGCGCATGGTGGCCCAGATGGGCCGGCGGCTGGCCGGCGCAATCGCCACGCGGATCGTCTCATCCTTTACCGGGCTGATCGGGCTGGCGCTGATCGTGAAGGACCTGATCGACGCGGGCGAAGGCGTCTTTCCGCTTATCGAGGAGCGGATGAAGTCGGACGATTCCAAGCAGCTCATCAAGACCGAGATCGCCGAGAGCATCTCCGGCTTTGTCAACGAGAACATCGAGACTATCTCGCAGGAAACCGCTGCCAACATGTTCGCGATGTGGCAATCGTTTCAGGATCGCTATGATCTTCTGCTCTCCTTGGCGGACCAGAACGCGGCCTTCAAGGACTTCCTCCGCGAGCGCGAAGCGAAAGAGCTGGCGCGGCTGGGCGAGATCGTCGAGCTGATCGTCCAGCAGGAGGGCGAGCCGGCGGTGTTCGAGCGCCTGGAAGGCAGCTCGCTCAAGACCGCGCTGGACACGCTCAGCCTGGACGGCATCGAGATCGCGCGCCAGACACGCTCGCTCGAGAGCGGGATCGCCTGGTCAAAACTGGCGGGTGATCGCGTTGACGAGGTGCTGCGCTTTGACGTCTACAGCCGCATCCGGCCGGAGCAGATTTCACAGCCCGAGCTGAACCGGCTGCTTTCCGTGGATGACAGCACGGCCGTATACCGGCTCGCCGCCCTGCCGAGCGTAGCGCGCGAACGGCTGTTGGCGCTGCCTCCGGCCAAGGTTCGCAGCCTCGCCACGCGGCTGGATGAAGAGGAACTCGCCGCGCTGGCGCGCTATGAAACCGAGTTGCCGGAGAAATCGGCCCGCGCGCTGCTCGACTCGGTTTCCGAGAATCCTGCACGGATGGAAAAACTGGCGCGCTTCGGGCTGCAGGAGGCGGTGCTGGCGAGCGCAGATGAGGACGCGGCGATCGACATGTTGCTCAACCCCGGCGGCACGTTCAGCCTGTTCGGCATGGTCAATGATTTCGGCAAGGTCCGCGCAGGTCAGGTCGAGCCACGCGTGTTCGTCGAGGCCTACACCTGGACGCTGGCCGTCACGGCGCTGGCGCTGCTGATCTTCATCATCCTTGTGGCACGGATGATCCGCGGGCGGCGAACGACGATCATCGTGAAGGATCAGCACGGCCGGGAAATCGGGCGCGGGAAAGAATGACGCTCTACACGGTCGACAGGCTTTCCGGGCGGGAAGTGCGCGAAGGCGGGCTGGTGACGGCCTATGCCGTGACTGCGGCCAACCTCATCAAGGACGTACGCGAGAAGATCACGAACACCTTCGGCGGGCGCATGGCGCGCTATGAGGCGCTGGTGGAGGACACGGTGGAGCGCGCGCTGGAACGGCTGGACGAGAAGGCACGCGAACAGGGCTATGATGGCTGTCTCGCGGTGCGCATTGCCCATCCGAACCTCGTCGACGGCGGGGTCGAGGTGGTCGTCTACGGCACGGGCTTCAATTTCGTCGACGGCGCGACCTCCGCGCTTGAGTGAGTGGCCCCGCATCTGACCGTCATCGCGAGCGTAGCGACGCGACCCAGCCAAGTTCTTCGTCGCCGGGTCGCCGCTAACGCGTGACGTCCAGCCATTGGCGTGTCCGCGCTTCGGGGTCGGGGTGCGTGACGAGATCGGTGACGACCGCGATGCTGTCCGCGCCCGCCGCCAGCACGTCCGGTGCGCGCTCAACCGTGATTCCGCCGATGGCCACGAGCGGACAGGGTAGGGCTTCCTTCCATTCCCGCACACGATCAAGGCCCTGCGGCGCCCACTTCATCTTCTTGAGCTTGGTCTCATAAATCGGCCCGAGCGCCACATAGTCCGGCTCTACGGCCAGCGCCTTGGCCAACTCGTCGTGATCATGCGTCGAAACGCCGAGGCGGATGCCCGCTTCGCGGATGGCCGAGACATCCGCTGCGGCCAGGTCTTCCTGTCCCAGGTGCACGAAATCCGCGCCGAGGTCGATCGACTCGCGCCAATAATCATTGACGACGAGCTCCGCCCCGTGTTCCGCGCACAGCGCCATGGCCCGGCTGATCTGGCTGCGCACTTCATCCTCCGGCGCCTCCTTCAGCCGGAGCTGCACGAAGCGGACACCAAGCGGCACCAGCCGCTCCAGCCAGTCGATGTCGGGCAGGACGGGATAAAAGCGATCAATCATCGTCAGGCTCGAAGAACGGCGTTCCGGCAACCGGCGTGGAGGGGCTCGCCATCTCGCGCGGCGGCATGATCCCGGCCTTGTACCCCAGCCGGCCAGCTTCGATCGCGCGGGCGAAGGCGGCGGCCATTTGCTCGGGGTCGCCAGCCTTTGCGATGGCGGTGTTCAGCAATACGGCATCATAGCCGAGCTCCATCGCATGCGCGGCATGGGATGGCGCGCCGATGCCCGCATCCACGATGAGCGGCACATCAGGGAAATAGGCGCGCAGCATCCGCAGGCCGAAAATGTTGTTCAGCCCCTGCCCCGAGCCGATCGGCGAGCCCCACGGCATGAGCACATCGCAGCCGGCTTCGATCAGCCGCTCGCCCACGCTCAGGTCCTCCGTCGTGTAGGGGAAGACCTGGAACCCTTCCTCGGTGAGGATGCGCGCAGCCTCGACAAGACCGATCACGTCGGGCTGCAGCGTGTCGTCGTTGGCGATCACCTCCAGCTTGACCCAGGGCGTCCCGAACATCTCCCGCGCCATTTGCGCGGTCGTCACCGCCTCCTTCACCGTGCGGCAGCCGGCGGTATTGGGCAGGACGCGCACGCCTTCAAGCGACTCGATGAAGCGCCAGAACTGTTCGCCCGCACGCTCCGAGGAAGACTCACGACGCAGTGAAACCGTGACGATCTGCGCAGCGGAGGCCTCGAAGGCTGCCCGCAGCATCTCCGGCGAGGGATAGAGCGCCGTGCCCAGCAACAGCCGCGAGGTGAGTCGCGTACCGTAAAGCTCCAGCGCGTCTTTCGTGTCGATCATGTTCATGGCGGTCTCGCTTCGCGCGCCGTCAGCCGCCCTGGCGCGGCGCAACGATCTCGATCCTGTCATTGTCGTGCAGGCGCGTCTTCGGCCGCTCGTCCGCGGGGACGAATTCCCCATTCACGGCTGTCGCAATGCGCTGCTCACCGTAACCCAGCGCGGCACACAACTGTTCCAGCGTGGCGGCCTGCGTCTCCCGTTGTTCGCCGTTAACCGTTATCCTCAACGATAATCTCCGAATTCGGCCGGCGCCCCTCCACGTAGTCCGCTGTCATCGCCGCCAGCGCGGGCGCCGTAAGGTAGCCGTGCCGATACATGCCGTTCACGTAGATGCGGCTTCCCCGGAAAATAATGCGCGGCACGTTGTCGGAAAAGGCCGGACGGACATCCGCAGCGAGTTGGACAATCCGTGCCTGGCCGAATGCCGGGTGCAGCGCATAGGCAAGCCCAAGCAGGTCGAGCCCCGAGCGGAGCGTCACCGGACCGCGATCGTCGCTTTCCAGCACGGTCGCACCAATCATGTAAGTGTCGCCGCCCCAAGGAACCACATAGAGGGGAAACCGGGGATGCAGGAGGCGAACAGGCCGGTGCAACGTTATCTCCGAGGTCTCGACCAATGCCATTTCTCCGCGCACGCCGCGCAAGCCTGGAAGATCGTCGCGCGCGGCGAGGCCACGGCAGTCAATCGTGAAGTCCGCGTAGCCTTCGATCCTTTCAGCCCCGAAATGCAGCTCAGCGCCGGCAGCCCGGATTCCCTGCAGAAGCGCGGCAAGCGCGCTATTCGGTGGCACATAGGCCTCATGCGCGTAGAAAAGACCGGTACGGAAGCGTTCTTCGAGTGCCGGCTCCAATTCGGCGACGCGGGCGCTGTCGACCGTCTCATGGGCTTCGGTCTGCGCGGCGAAGCGGTTGAGCTCCGCGCGGTCGCGCGGCTGGGCGACGACGAGCGTCCCTGTCTGCTGGACGCAGTCGAGCTTGTCCTGCCAAATGGTCATGGCGTGCAGGCCGAGGTCGCGAACGATCGCGGGTGCGGCTTCGGCCTCGCAGTAAGGCGCGAGCATCGCCCCGCCCAACCGGCTGGCCGCATCGGCAAATGGCTCGCGACTGCGCTCTAGCAGGCGCACATGATGGCCGCGCTCGGCCAGCGTAAAAGCCTGCCACAAGCCAGTGATCCCGGCCCCTATTACATCAATGCGCGCCATCGTGCTTCGCCCCGAAAGGAACTTGAGCTCGCGGATAGCTTATCATTTGGGCCGGCAAACGATACGATGCCAACCCCGGCAAAACGCCGCGCATGAGAAAGAAAAAAGCGCAGACGGGCGCCGCAGCCGACCGAACCATCCTTCGGTGGGGGCGGGGAAGGGTCGATGGCCGGGGCCTGAGCGCGCTCACGCAGCAACCTGAGTGCAGCGCGCCCGCTGCGGCAACCCGCCTGCGCTTGAATGACGCCGTTCCGTGGGACGCTGTGCGGCGGCAATCGCACAGTCGATACCCTGAGCGGCGCGGGGAACGTTGGGACTCTAGCGGGGGCCCAATGTTCACTTTATGTTCTAACTTCTCGCGCAATGCGTGTCAATTCCAAAATGCGAACATAGGAAGAACATTCCGGCTGCCGAGAAGCCGGCGCGCGCCCGCCCGACCCTCTTGCATCGTGGCGTGTGACGCACTAGCCTTATGGTCATCCGAGGGCCGCTGTAGCTCAGTTGGTTAGAGCGCTAGATTGTGGATCTAGAGGTCCCCCGTTCGAGCCGGGGCAGCGGTACCATTTTCTCCTTTCCTCTCCTGATCCCCAGACGCCAGGGCTTCAAGCTCCTCAAAGAGCAGATCGCAGAAGTGCGCGCGCGCATTTACCGCCGGCTCGATCAATCCGAGTTCGCGCACGATCGGCGGGGCGCCGAACGGCACCGTGCGAATCTCCGCAGGGAACTGGAAGCCGACGCGCGGCACTGGCACGACGGAAACGCCTAGCAGGCTGCCGACCAGCCGAACCACGCCCTCCAGCGTATCCACCTCCATCCGGGAACTTATGACAATGCCGCGCCGGGCGAACTCGGCCTCCACCTGCCGCGCGACGCGCGCAAATCGGTTGAAACGCACATAGGGATGGCGCTCCAAGAGCTCGCGGTCGCTGGCCCCTTCCAGGCTTTCATGCGCGATGACGGCCAGCGGCTCTTCGACAACCGGCCGGTAGCGGAGCGCCGGATCGACCGAAGCCGGTCGCGAGAGTATGGCCGCATCCAGCGTGCCGCGCTTCAGCGCGTCTTCCAGTTCATGCGACAGCGCCGTCATCAGGTGAATGTGCAGGTCCGGCGTCCGCGCCTGCAGCCGGGCGAGCGCGGGCGGCACGATGCTCGAAACCGAGGTGTGGACCGCCCCGACCCGGAGTACCCCGCGCGTGGCGTCGCGCTTCAGGCTCTCGCTCAGATTCTCCCAGGCGGCGATCACCTCGCGGGCGCGCTGGACAAAGGCGCGGCCTTGGTCGGTCAGCCGCGGCGGCCGGGTGCTGCGATCGAAGAGCGTCATGCCGAGCTCGTCCTCCAGCGCGCGGACCTGCAGGCTCACGCCCGACGTGGACAGACCGACCGCCCGCCCGGCATCGCCGAAACTGCCGTGGTCGGCAATCGCGATGAGTGTATAAAGGGATTTCACGTCCATCGGCCTGCTCCGGCGCCTTGTTGCGTTTAGCCGCGCTCAAGAGGAAAGGGGCTTGATTGAGTCAGTAAAAACTTTTAGCGTTCCTGGCAACGAAAGCAAAGCCCTCGAAGGGGGTGCAGGGAGGACAACGCATGAGAGGCGCCGACATAGTCGCACAGTCTCTGGCCGCCTGCGGCGCCAAGACCGTTTTTGCGCTGTCCGGCAACCAGATCATGTCGATCTTCGACGCTGCGCTCGACACCGACCTGCGTCTCATCCACACGCGCCACGAAGCCTGCGCCGTCTTCATGGCGGAGGCTTACGCGCAGCTCACCGGCGACGTCGGCGTAGCAATGGTGACTGCCGGGCCCGGCTTTGCCAACGCCCTCTCAGCAATGTATTCGGCCAAGACGTCGGAAACGCCTGTCATTCTGCTAAGCGGCGACTCGCCGCTTGTACGCGACGGCTACGGGGCCTTTCACGAACTTGACCAGACCACAATGGCCGGGCCGGTGACGAAGGCCTCCGTGCGTGTCATGAGCGAGCACACCCTCGGAGAGGACCTGGCGCGCGCGATCAGTCTTGCGCGCTCGGGTCGTCCGGGGCCGGTGCATGTGGCGTTGCCTGCCGACGTGCTGACGGCGCAGACGAATGCGACCGTGCCGCCCGCTGACGCGTTCGCCCGCCAGCCCGCACTGCCGCGTGAGAGCGACATCGAGACGCTTCTTGAGGCTTTTGCCGCATCGGAGCGCCCCGTGATCCTGACCGGCCCGGCGATGACGGAGACGCGTGCGGGAGACTTGCTCGCCGCGCTGACCGACGCCATCGACGCCCCCGTCGTGCCGATCGAAAGCCCGCGTGCGCTCCGCGACCCGGCGCTCGGCCAATTCGCCGACTCCCTGAAACACGCGGATCTGATTGTAAGTCTGGGCAAGCAAATCGACTACACCGTGAGATATGGCGAGGAGGGCGTGTTCCCCGCTGATGCCAACGTGTTTGCCGTTGCGCCGGATGAATCGGCGCTGGAGCAGGCCGAACGCGCGCTCGGGTCGCGACTCACCGGCCGGATCAAGGCCGACGCCGACCTGTGCGCCGAGCGCCTGATCGAGGGGGCGAGCGTCGGCAACCCGCGCGATGCCTGGCGCGCTGAAGTGGCCGAGGCGCTGGCCAATCGCGAGATGGAAGCGCTGCCGCCGACTGGTGACGGCGTTGTGCCGCTCGATGTCGCGCAGGCGCTGCAGGAGGTGGTGGAAAGCGCGGGCAACGCGATCTACGTCGCCGATGGCGGTGAATTCGGGCAGTGGATGCAGGGCTTTGTCAATGCGTCGCGCCGGGTGATGAACGGCGTCTCCGCCGCAATCGCCAGCGCGATGGGCAACGCCATCGGCGCGCAGATCGCCGACCCCGATGCGACCGTCATCTGCACGCTCGGGGACGGGACCGCCGGCTTCTACCTGGGCGAATTCGACACCGCCGTCCGCGAGGGCGCGAACGCCATCTTCGTCATTGGCAACGACGCCTGCTGGAATGCCGAGCGAATGCTGCAGATTCGCGAGTTCGGCGCGGACCGCCAGACGGGCTGCGATCTGCTGCCGACGCGCTATGACAAGGCCGCTGAAGGGCTGGGCGCACACGGTGAATACGTCACCACCGCCGAGGAACTCGGGCCAGCCCTTGCGCGTGCCCGCGCGAGCGGCAAACCAGCCTGCATCAACGTCAAGCTGGACGCGCAGCCCGCGCCGGTTTTCGCGAAGGACGCGCCAGGAGCACACTAGGCTATGCAAGAGGCACTGCAAAAACCCACTGAGACCGAGGAAACCCGCAATCTCCGCGTGGATGTCTGGCGCGGCGGCAAGGATGGCGCGTTCGCGACTTACACCGTGCCGTGGCGCGAGAACCAGACTGTGCTCGACGTCGTCACAGAGATTCAGCGCCACCACGAACCGGCGCTCGCCTATCGCTTTGCCTGTCGCGTAGGCGTTTGCGGCTCCTGCGCGATGACCGTGAACGGTGTGCCGCGCTGGACCTGCCGCACGCATGTGCGCCGCGTCGCCGGCGACGGTCATATCACCATCGAGCCGCTGCGCAACATGCCGGTCATCAAGGACCTCGCCTGCGACATGAGCGAGTTCTTCGACAAGTGGCAGAAGGCCGGTGGCCGCTTCGAGGGCGCCAAAACGCGCAACGAGGCGCCAGCGGCGGTTAACCCCACCAGCAAGAAGCGGCGCAACGCCGATCGCGGCATCGAATGCATCAACTGCGGCATCTGCTACGCCGCCTGCGATGTCGTCTCCTGGAACGACGATTATCTTGGCCCGGCCGCGCTCAACCGCGCCTGGACGCTGATGAATGACGAGCGCCACACCGCCCAGCGCGAGACGCTGCGCAAGGTCAGCGAGGCGGGCGGCTGCGGTGCCTGTCACACGCAGGGAAGCTGCATGAAGCACTGCCCGATCGGCATCAGCCCGACCGAGAGCATCGCCGGGCTGCGGCGGATGACCCTGCTCGACTTCCTGGGAGTGCGGTGAAATGGAGCGCAATCTCTATATCGCGCAGCGCCTGTCAGCCATGCTGCTGGCCCCGCTCGTGCTCGTGCATCTGCTGCTGATCATCTACGCCGTGCGTCAGGGCCTGACCGCCGACGCGATCCTCGGGCGCACGCAAGGGAGCATCGGCTGGGCGGCATTCTATTCGTTGTTCGTGCTCGCCGCCGCTGTGCACGCGCCCATCGGCCTGCGCAACGTGCTGATCGAGTGGACGCCGCTGTCACGCAGGCTGGTGGACTGGGCGATGGTGTTGTTTGCAGTCGTGCTTGTCGCGATGGGCGCGCGGGCCGTGATCGCCGTGATCGGAGGGCCGGTATGAGAAGCTCGCCGCGCCGTCACCGCAGCTATTGGGCCTTCATCGGCCACAGGATTTCGGGCATCGCGCTGGCGCTGTTCCTGCCGTTGCACTTCCTGGTGCTCGGCTTGGCGCTGGAGGGGGCGGCGGAGCTGAACCGCTTCCTGGTGCTCGCCGATACGCCGCTGTTCAAGGTCGCGGAGTGGGGCCTTGTGGTGCTGCTGACCATTCATCTTTTTTTCGGTCTTCGCCTGCTCGCGCTGGAGCTGCTGCCGTGGCGCGATGGTGCGCGCGAAGGCTGGATCACGGCCGGCATTGGCGCAGCGGTCGTCGCAGGCGGCGCCTTCTTGCTGGGAGCTTTCTGATGCAGATTGAACGCCACCGCACGGATATTCTGATCATCGGCGCGGGCGGCGCGGGTCTCTTCGCGGCGCTGCACGCCAAGCAGGCGAACCCCGATCTCGACGTAACGATCGCCGTCAAGGGCCTGATGGGCAAATGCGGCTGCACGCGGATGGTTCAGGGCGGCTACAATGTCGCGCTGGCGGCGGGCGACTCCATCGAGCGGCATTTCATGGACACGATCGAGGGCGGGAAGTGGCTGCCCCGGCAGGATCTCGCCTGGAAACTCTGCGTGACCGCGATCGAGCGCATCCGCGAACTGGAAAACGAGGTCGGCTGCTTCTTCGACCGCAATCCGGACGGCACGCTCCACCAGAAAGCCTTTGCCGGTCAGACCTTCGACCGCACAGTCCACAAGGGCGACCTGACGGGCATCGAGATCATCAACCGGCTGATGGAACAGGTCCGTGCGCGCGGCGTCAGCGCGATGGAAGAACACCGCGCGCTCGACATCATCCCGGCGAAAGACGGCTCGGGCGCGGCCGGCGCGCTGCTGATCGACATGCGTCAAGGCGTCTACCGCTTCGTACAGGCCAAGGCCGTGCTGCTGGCAAGCGGCGGCGGGCCGACGATGTATCTCTATCACACGCCTTCGGGCGACAAGTCCTGCGACGGGCTGGCGATGGCGCTGCGCGCCGGGCTGAGCTTGCGCGACATGGAGATGGTGCAGTTTCACCCCACCGGCCTGCTCGGCGGGCCAGACACGCGCATGACCGGCACCGTGCTGGAAGAAGGCCTGCGCGGGGCGGGCGGCTACCTGCTCAACGGGCGCGGCGAGCGCTTCATGCACAAATATGACGCGCGCGGCGAGCGCGCCACACGCGATATCGTCAGCCGGTCGATCTATAAAGAAATGCGCGACGGCCACACCACGCCAATGGGCGGGGTCTACATCGAGATGGCGCATCTCGGCCCGGAGAAGGTCGCCAAGATGTTCCCCGGCATGGTCAAGCGTTGCGCGGACTGCGGCTTCGACCTGGCCGGCGGGCGCGTCGAGGTGGTACCGACGGCGCATTACCTCATGGGCGGCGCGGAATTCGAACCGGACACCTCCACCGCCCTGCCCGGCCTGTTCGCCGCGGGCGAGGACTGCGGCGGCGTGCACGGCGCCAACAGGCTGGGCGGCAATGGCGTGGCGAACTCGACCGTCTTCGGCGGCATCGCGGGCGACAGCATGGCAGCCTTCGCTGCGCGCGAGGGCTGGCGGGAAGCGGATGAGGCGGCTATCGACGCAAGCGTTGCCCGGGCGGAATATCCGTTTTCGCAGCCCCCCGGCGATCTTCTCGGCCTGCGCGAGCGCGTGTGGCAGACGATGTGGGACGATGTCGGGGTGATGCGCGAGGAAGCGGGCGTCAAGCGCGGGCTGTCGAAGCTGGCCGACTATGAAGCCGAGCTGGACCACACCGGGCTCGCCGACGGCGACCGCCGCTTCAACCTGACCTGGCATGACTGGCTCAACCTGAAGAGCCTGTTGATGGCCAGCAAGGTGATCGCCACGGCCGCGCTGGCGCGCGAGGATTCGCGCGGGGCGCATTACCGCGAGGATTTCCCGGAAACCGGCGATCTCGACGCAACGCGTTACACGCGAATTTCGCTGGAGGGCGACGAACTGAAATTGGAAATGGCACCGGTGAGCTTTGATATCGTCCAGCCCGGACAGACGCTGCTGGACCCATCGGTCGCCGCGGAATAGCGAGGAGACTTGCCGTGATCGCCAACGAAACGATCGAAAAAGCGGCCTACGACGTCATGACCAAGGCCGCGATCGACATCCCGGAGGACTATCTCAACGGGATCAAGGGCATGGTCGACATGGAAAAAGGCGACCTGTCCGCCTTTGTCCTCAAGGCCATGATCGACAACTGGGAAGCCGCGACCGAAGACCGCCGTCCAATGTGCGCCGATACCGGCCTGCCGCGCTACTTCATCAAGGTCGGCAACGAGGCGAAATTCGACGGCGGGTTTGTCGGCTTCGAGCGCGCGCTGCGCTCGGCCACGGCCCGCGCCACCCACGACGTGCCGCTGCGCCCGAACCGCGTCCACCCGCTCTGGCGGCACGACCACAACAACAATGTCGGCCTGAACGCGCCGGAGGTCGAATGGAGCTTCGAGCCGGATGCCGACTGGATCGACATCACCACCGTCCACAAGGGCGGGCTGTTCGGCACCGACTACCGGATGCTGTTCCCAGGAGACGGAATCGACGGCATCAAGCGTTTTTTCCTCGACACGCTGATCGCCTTCGGCAAGCGTGGTCTGGCGTGCCAGCCGGCCATCGTCGGCGTCGGGCTCGGCGGCTCGAAGGATATCTGCATGGTGCTGGGCAAGCAGGCGGCGTGCCTGCGCCCTGTCGGTGACAAGAACCCGGACCCGAAGGTCGCCGAACTGGAGGACGAGCTGAAGGAACTCGGCAACAATATCGGCATGGGCGCGATGGGCTTCGTCGGCTCGTCGATGTGTGTGGATGTGCACGTCGAATGCGGCTTCACCCACACGGGCGGGATGCCGATGAGCGTACACACCTTCTGCCTGTCGTCGCGCCGCGCGACCGCCCGCATTCATGCTGACGGGTCGATCGAATATCGCACCGACCCGAAATGGTTTACCCCTTACATGCGCAGGGAGACGATCGGATGGGACAGTCAGGAAGCGGCCTCAAGCAAGTCAGCCTGAACCTGCCGGCCAAGCCGGAGGACATCGCCGCGCTCGAACTCGGCTCCGTCGTCTATCTGAACGGCGTCGTCTACACCGCGCGCGAGGGCGTCTACCAGAAGGTGATCGGCGAGGGGCAGCCGCTGCCGGTGGATCTCACCGGCCTGAGCAACGTCAACTTCCACTGCTCGCCCGCCGCGGCACAGACGGATGACGGCGGCTACCGTATCGGCGGCGTTACGGCGACCGCCAGCTTCCGCTTCTCCAAGTGGATGAAGCAGTGGCTGGAGCTGACCGGCACCAAGATCGTCATCGGCAAGGGCGGCATGCCCAGCGAGGACTACAAGAAGACGCTGGCCCCGATGGGGGCCGTCTACCTCACGACCGTCGGCTACGGTACCGGCGCGCTGCTCGGGCGCGGCATCAAGGGGGTGCGCGACGTGTTCTGGATCGACGAACTCGGCATCGCGCAGGCCATGTGGCTGTTCGACGTCGAGAATTTCGGCCCGTTCATCGTCGACAGCGACCTTGCGGGGAACTCGCTCTTCGCGCAGCATGGCGAGCAAGTTAACGCCAACATCGACCAGCTCTATGAAGGGCTGAAGCCGCCGGCCCTGCACCGCTACGGCGAAACCGGGGACCGCACCGACGAAGTGATGTAGCGCAGGTAAGGCTGCGCCAAAAACAAGGGCGAGGAAGCGATCATGGACCAGATCAAGCACTATATCGGCGGCCAGCGCGTGGACGGCACAGGCGGACGCACCGCCGACGTTTACAACCCGGCCACCGGAGAGGTTGTTCGGCAGGTTCAGCTTGCCAGCATCGATGACGTGGCACGCGCCGTCGCCGCAGCCAAGGAGGCGTTTCCCGCCTGGGCGCGCACGCCCGTGCTGCGCCGGGCGCGCATGATCGACCGCTTCAAGGAGCTGGTGCGCGCGAACGCCGACAAGCTCGCGGAGGCGATTTCCGAAGAGCACGGCAAGACGCACGACGACGCGCTGGGCGAGGTGCAGCGCGGGCTGGAGGTCGCCGAGTTCGCTGCCGGCATGCCGCAGCTTCTGAAGGGCGAAGTCAGCGAGGAAGTCGGCAGCGGCGTGGACAGCCATGCAATCCGGCAGCCGCTCGGCGTGGTGGCGGGCATCACGCCGTTCAACTTCCCCGCCATGGTGCCGATGTGGATGTATCCGGTGGCCATCGCCTGCGGCAACACCTTTGTCCTGAAGCCCTCTGAGCGCGACCCTTCCGCCTCGCTCATGGTCGCCGATCTGCTGGCGGAAGCGGGTGCGCCGGAGGGCGTGTTCAACGTTGTCCAGGGGGACAAGGAAGCCGTCGACGCGCTGCTGACCCACCCCGACGTCCAGGGCGTCAGCTTCGTCGGCTCCACGCCGATCGCGAAATACATCTATGCGACCGGCACGGCGAACGGCAAACGTGTCCAGGCGCTCGGCGGCGCGAAAAACCACATGGTCATCATGCCCGATGCCGACCTCGACATGGCTGTCGATGCGCTCATGGGCGCAGCCTACGGCTCGGCGGGCGAGCGCTGCATGGCCGTCTCGGTCGCGGTTCCGGTCACGGACAAGGTGGCCGACGCGCTGGTCGAGCGGTTGGCGCCGCGTGTGCGCGATCTGAAGATCGGCCCGAGCGTGGACGATGGCGTCGAGATGGGTCCGCTGGTCACGGCGGAGGCGCTTGAGCGGGTGCGCGGCTATATCGACAAAGGCGTGGCCGAAGGCGCGGAACTCGTTGTCGACGGGCGCGCATTCAAGATGGAGCGCCAGGGCTATGAGAACGGCTTTTTCATCGGGGGCTCCCTTTTTGACCGTGTGACGTCCGACATGTCGATCTGGCAGGACGAAATTTTCGGTCCGGTGCTGTCCGTGGCACGCGCCCACGACTATGATCAGGCCGTGGATCTGGTGCACAAGCACCCCTATGGCAACGGCGCAGCGATCTTTACGCGCGACGGCGATGCGGCGCGCCAGTTCACGCAGGACATCGAGGTCGGCATGGTCGGCGTCAACGTGCCCATCCCGGTGCCAATGGCATTTCACAGCTTCGGCGGGTGGAAACAGTCGCTGTTCGGCGATCACCACATCCATGGCCCGGAAGGCGTACGCTTCTACACAAGGCTCAAGACCATGACCACCCGCTGGCCCAAGGGCGTGCGCGGCTCGGAATACACGATCCCCACGCTCGGCTGAGGCCGGGCGTGCCCTTCATGGTTCGTGGCGCGGCCATGGAGGTTCCTCACGTCGCGCCAGTCAGAGGCCGTTGCAACGGCCCATAATCACAGACTCGGAGAGAACCCCTAGGAGGAGTAGATCCAACGATGAAAATACTTGCAAAGTTCCTGGCCGCAGCCTTCGCCCTTGCCTGTTCGGCGGTGGCTGCGCATGCGCAATATCCCGAGCGTCCGATCACGCTCGTGATCCCGTATGGCGCTGGCGGCGCGACCGACATTGCGGGCCGCAACCTGGCCTCGGTCACCCCGAAATATGTGCCGCAGCCGGTCCTGCCCGTTAACCGCACCGGCGCCGGCGGCGTTACGGGCACGGCCTCGGTCGCCAACGCCGAGCCGGATGGTTACACGATGATGGTCGCGCGCGTCGGCTCGCACACCGTCAACCCGGCGATGAAGGCCACGCTGCCCTACAGCATAGAAGACTTCGACTACATCGGCGTTTTCGAGATCAATCCGGTGGTCTGCGCCGTCTCGGCCGAATCCGACATCGAGTCGATGGATGACCTGGTCTCCAGGATCAAGGAGAACCCGGGCTCCGTCAGCTACAGCTCGTCCGGCGTCGGTTCGCTGCTTCACCTTTCCTCCCCCTTGGTGATTGATGCCTATGGCGTGGAAAAAGCCAACGAGGCGCTCATCCATCTGCCCTTCCGCGGCGGCGGCGCGGCGGCAACCGCCGTAATCACCGGTAACGCAGACTTCATCTGCACGAACTCCTCGGCACTTGCCGGTCACATCAAGAACGGCGTGCTGCGCCCGCTGCTGGTGACCACCGAAGAGCCGGTTCCGGGCATTGATGCCCCCACGGTAAACGAACTCGGCCACCCGGAACTGAACGCGCTCGTCGGCTGGAGCGGCATTGCCGGGCCGAAGGGGCTGCCTGAAGAGGTCAAGACCAAATGGGGCGAATGGCTTCAGAAGGTTGGCGAGGACGAGGACTTCCTGAAGAAGGCGCGCGACCTCGGCTCGGTCCCGGTTCAGATGTCGGTTCAGGAGTCCATCGACTTCATCAATAACCAGTACGAGGTCTTCCGCGAACTGGTCGTCAAACTCGGCATGGAAGTCGAGTAAGCGTTGCGCATGCATCGCGTTTGAAAAGGCTGGAGTCATTCGATGACATATCGCGATCTCTGGCTTGGTGCAGGGCTGGCCGTGCTGTCGGCCCTGCTCTATCTGGTCGTCATTCCCGCCGGCATCACGATCCCCTCCGGCGTGCGCTCACCAGTGATGTCACCGGCCTTCTGGCCGAACATCATCGCGCTGTTTCTGCTGGCCATGTCGGCGCTCCTGTTCGTGCGCGCGGCAATCGCCTGGAATAGAGGCGAAATCGTCCCGCACAAGTCCGCCGATGTCGATGAGGAAGAGAAGCAGGCCGGCTGGAATGGTCAGATCCGGGCGATTGCGGTGATCGCCATCATGTTCATCTACTACTGGCTGATCATCAAGATCGGCCTTGTTCCCGCCTCGATGGTCACATTGCTGGCTGTCGGACTGACCGCGGCACGGCCCAAAATCTGGCTGTTGATCATCGCGACACCGGTGCTGCCGATGCTGCTTTATCTATTCTTCTACAAGGTCGCCAATGTCCCGATCCCCGGCGGTGAATGGCTGATGTTCCCATGAGCACGATTGACGCCCTCCTCCAGGCAATTGGCCTGCTTGCCAACGTTACGAACATCATGGCGCTTGCCGGCGGCGTCGCCATTGGCGTGGTCGTGGGCGCGGTTCCCGGCATGAGCGCGACCATGGCCGTCGCCCTGGCGCTGCCGTTTACCTTCGCATTGGACCCGATCGTCGGCATCCTGTTGCTTCTGGGGGTCTACAAGGGCGGTATCTTCGGCGGCTCGATCCCCGCCATTCTCATCAAGGCACCCGGCACGCCCGCCTCCAGTTGCACCGTGCTGGACGGCTATCCGATGTCGCAGAAGGGCGAAGCGGGCAAGGCGCTGCAAACCGCCTTGTATACCTCGGCCATCGCGGATTTCGTCTCGAACCTCTCGCTGATCGTCTTCGCCAGTTGGCTCGCCGCGCTGGCGATGAATTTCGGACCGCCCGAATACTTTACGCTGATGCTGTTCTCACTCACGGTCATCGCGGGCGTGTCCGGGGACTCGCTGCTCAAGGGCATGATCTCCGCCGGGCTGGGGCTGCTGCTCGCCACGGTTGGGCTTGATCTCGTCTACGGCACGGACCGCTTCATCTTCGGCGAAACCAACCTGATGAGCGGGCTGAACTTCATCCCGGTGCTGATCGGCCTGTTCGCCATCCCCGAGGTGATCGTCTACGCGCAGCGCTCGGTGCTGAGCGACGGCAAGGTCATGTCGCTCGGCAAGGCGGGGCTGAAGTTCGCCGAGTTCCGCCGCATCCTGAAGACCATCTTCAAGAGCAGCGGCATCGGCGTGATCATGGGCGCGATCCCCGGCATCGGCGGCGCGCCGGCGGCTTTTGTCGCCTACTCCGAAGCGCGCCGGACCTCCCCGAACCGAACCAATTTCGGCAAGGGCGAGATCGAAGGCGTGGCCGCGTCCGAAGCCGGCAACAATGGCGTTGCAGGCGCAACCCTGATCCCGCTGCTGGCGCTCGGTATCCCGGGGGACGTCATCACAGCCGTGATTCTCGGCGCGTTCATGGTACACGGACTGCAACCCGGCCCCATCCTGTTCCAGACGAACGCGGTGCTGATCTATGCATTGTTCGTCGGCATCATGCTCAGTTCGATCTTCCTGCTGATCTTCGGTTCGATCGCGATCCGCATGTTCCGGCGCATCGCCGAAGTCCCGAAATCTGTCCTGATGCCGTCGGTTCTCGTGCTGTGCGCCTACGGCAGCTTCGCGATCAACAACTCGCTGTTCGATGTCCTGGTGATGATGTGCGTGGGCATCCTCGGCTATTTCATGTGGCTGACGAACATTCCGGCCGCGCCGTTCCTGATCGCCTTCATTCTCGGACCGCAGGTCGAGGACAACTTCCGTCAGTCGATGCTGATGTCCCAGACCAATATCGAGATCTTCTTCCGCAGCACCATCACGTGGGTGTTCTGGGGGTTGACCGTACTCAGCATTGCGCTGGCGGCATTCCGCGGCTGGCAGGACCGGATCGCGCTTAAACGCGAGGCCGAGGAGGCTGCAAAAGCCTCGGAGGCACTGGAACACAAATAGCCGGCCTGCGCTATCCTCAGGCCGCCGCGGCGACGCGCGGCGGCCATTTTTTTGGTTTGATATTTCAATAATTCATGTACTATATACTCTATGGATGACAGGAAAGCGGTGCAGGCGCTCGCGGCGCTTGGGAATCAACATCGCCTGCGGATTTTTCGCAATCTGGTGAAAGCGGGGCCGACCGGAATGCGGGCAGGCGAACTGGCCGAGCGGCTCGGCATCGGCGCGACCAGCCTCTCGTTCCATCTGAAGGAGCTGGACCGCGCAGGCCTGCTGGTTTCAACCCGTCAGGGCCGGAACATTATCTACGCGGTACACATCGACGGAATGCGCGACCTGCTCGCCTTCCTCACGGAAGATTGCTGCCAAGGCCGTCCCGAACTCTGCGGTGATCTGGCGACGGCGGCCCGGCTTTGTCCAACTCCGCCAGAGGCCCCCGATGATTGACGCGCCATTGAACGTCCTCTTCCTCTGCACACAGAACTCCGCGCGCTCGGTAATCGCCGAATGCATCCTCAACAGGCTCGGCGCCGGCCGCTTCCGCGCCCACAGCGCCGGCAGCCGCCCGCGCGGCGAAATCCACCCATTTGCCCGCGACATGCTCGCGGAGCTCGGTTACGACGTCAGCGGCCTCCGCTCGAAGTCGTGGGATGAATTCGCCGCGCCGGACGCGCCCAATCTCGACTTCGTTTTCACCGTCTGTGACAGCGCCGCCGCCGAGCCGTGCCCGATCTGGCCCGGGCAGCCAATCACCGCGCATTGGGGCATCCCCGACCCCGCCGCCGCGACCGGCACGGATGCCGAGCGCCGTCTCGCCTTCGCCGATGCGCACCGGATGCTCTATCAGCGCATCAGCATCTTTACGAACCTGCCGCTGGATTCGCTCGACAAGCTGAGCCTCCAGCAACGCGTGGACCAGATTGGCAGAACCGCACGCGACGCCTCCATGCAGAAGACGCAACAGACATGAGCGCAATCGCACAGTCTCGGCCCCGACTCGGCTTCCTCGATCGCTTCCTCACGCTCTGGATCTTCGCCGCGATGGCGCTGGGCATTGCGCTGGGAAGCGCGCTCCCCTGGCTCCCGCCGCTTCTCGACAGCGCCTCGGTCGGCACGACGAACATTCCGATTGCCGTCGGTCTGATCCTGATGATGTATCCGCCGCTGGCAAAGGTCCGCTATGAAGAACTGCCCCGCGTATTCTCGGATTGGCGTGTGCTGTTGCTCTCGCTCGTTCAGAACTGGCTGATCGGGCCGGTACTGATGTTCGCGCTGGCCGTTCTGTTCCTCGCGGATTACCCGGCCTACATGACCGGCGTCATCCTCATCGGACTGGCACGCTGCATCGCGATGGTGCTCGTGTGGAACAAGCTGGCGCACGGGAGCAACGAGTACGTCGCCGGGCTGGTGGCGTTCAACAGCATCTTCCAGCTTCTGTTCTTCCCGGTGTATGCGTGGCTGTTCCTGACGATCCTGCCCCCGCTCGTGGGCCTTGAGGGTCAGGTGATCGACGTCCAGTTTGCCACCATCGCCGAGGCGGTGGGGATTTATCTCGGCATACCGTTCGCCGCCGGCGTGATCTCGCGCTATGGTCTGATCCGGCTGAAAGGCGAGACCTGGTTCAACACCGCGTTCGCTCCGCGCATCGGCAAGATCACGCTGATCGCGCTTCTGTTCACCATCGTGGCGATGTTCTCGCTCAAGGGCGGGATGGTCCTGAAATTGCCGATCGATGTGCTACGCATCGCGGTGCCGCTGGCGATCTACTTCTTCATCATGTTCCTGATCTCGTTCGCGATGGGCAAGGTGATCGAAGCGGATTACCCACGTACCGTTTCCATCGCCTTCACGGCCGCGAGCAACAATTTCGAGCTGGCGATCGCCGTCGCCGTCGCGACGTTTGGGCTGGCCTCCCCTGTGGCCTTCGCAACCGTGATAGGCCCACTCGTCGAGGTACCCGTCCTGATTACGCTGGTGAGCGTCGCGCTCTGGTTCGGGCGGCGTTACTTCCCGCGGACCTTGCCGGCAGATGCACGCGCCTCTTGACGGCTCCGCCGGCGGACAAGAAGTGTTGGAAAACTGGGCGCGGCTGCCCACAGGCGCGCGCTCGCGCGCTAGAATGCGCGCCGATCGGGCAACACTGACGCATGAGGTTCGCAGTATGAGCTACATGGAGCCGAAGCCGGTCAACGAAGACCTGACCGCGCGCGCCGTGGTTGACAGCAACGAGCTGGAATGGCTGGCATCGCCGGAAGACGGCGTGGAGCGCCGCCCGCTTGAGCGCGACGGCGGCGAGGTCGCGCGCGCCACGAGCATCGTGCGCTATGCCGCGGACAGCAGCTTTTCAGAGCACACGCACGGGGGCGGCGAGGAGTTCTTTGTCCTGAGCGGGACCTTCTGCGACGAAACGGGCGAGTTCCCCGCCGGCAGCTATGTGCGCAATCCGCCGGGGTCGAGCCACAAGCCGTTTTCGCGCGAGGGCTGCACAATCCTCGTTAAGCTGCGGCAGATGCGCGACGACGATACGCAGCGGGTGGTCGTTGACTCGAACCAGGCCGAATGGCAGGCGGGCGAGACGCCGGCGCATCATATCATTCCGCTGTTCGAGGGACCGGATGAGCGCGTCACGCTCGAAAAGCTGGATCCCGGCGGCTCCATCGAGCCGGCCGAAATGGAAGGCGGGGACGAGATCTTCGTTATCGCCGGCAGCTTTCAGGACGAAAACGGGACCTATGGCAAGGGCACCTGGGTCCGCAATCCGGCCGGGACTCGCCACGGCATCGAAAGCCCCGAAGGCTGTCTGCTCTGGATCAAGCGCGGGCACCTGCCGCGCCGCTAGCTGACGGCGCGGACCGCGCTTTCCCGTGGCGCGCAGGTTGAGTTGCGCAGCATCAACTCTGACGGCAAGAGCACCTGCGGCGGCTCGGGTGAGCGGCCGTCAATGAGCGCGGCAATCATGTCCGCTGCGCCGCGTCCGATTCGCTTCGCCGGCAGCCGCACCGTGGTCAGCCCCGGTTCGATCTCCGCGGAGCCCTTGAAATCCCCGATCCCCACGATCGAGAGGTCGCGCGGCAGTTCGAGCCCGAGAGCCTGCCCCGCATAAATCGCGCCGTGGGCAATGATATCATTGCCGCAGATCAGCGCAGTCGGCGGGTTCGGCGCATCGAAAATCGCCTTCACTTTCGCCTTGGCCTCGGTGATGTTGTACGAGCAGTCGATGATCCGGTGGTCCGGGATGTCAATCCCGGCCTTTTCCGCCTCGTCGCGGACGGCATTCATACGGTCGCGCGCCCTGTCGTTGATGTTCACGTCGGGGAACATCAGCGCAATATCCCGATGGCCAAGGTCCAGCAAATGCCTTGCGGCGGTACGCCCCGCCTGGTCGTTTTCGGTGCCGATACAGGGAATGTCGGAGTCGGCGCGGTAATTCCACATGGACAGGAACGCCGTGCCCTGGCCTTTTAGCATCTTGAAGATTTCCGCGTCGTGATCGAAACCGACGAGCGCCACACCGTCCACGCGGTGCTCCAGCAGCGAGCGCAACAGTTCGACTTCCACATTCAGATCATAGCCGTGCGCGGCAATGAGCAAAGTGCGCTCGGAAGCGCGCAAGCGCGTGGCAAACGCCTGAATCACCTCCGCGAAGATGGCATTGTCGATGGTCGGCACGATCAGCCCCACCGCACCGGAGCGCCGGTTCTGCAGCGCGCCGGCGGCCCGATTGCGGATATAGCCGAGTTCGGCGGCGGCCCGCTCGATCCGCTCGCGCGTCGGCGGCCGGACCACCGACGGCGAGTTGTAGAAGCGCGAAACCGTCGCCGGCGAGACCCCCGCCGCCCGCGCCACCTGGACGATGCCTGGCGCCGTGCGTTTCGACTTCTTCCTCATGCGCTCGTTTGTATCGGATATGAAAACATTTGCAAACAAATTTTCATCTGCTACGCTAAATCGTCATAAGGCCGGGCTAAACCGGCCAGCGGAGGAAACGTCAAGGGCTGACATATGGAATTCGTCAATTATTTTGGCGCGGTGTTCGAGCCCGTCGCCTTCATGCTCCTGCTCGGCGGTACGATAGGCGGGCTCATCCTGGGCGCAACGCCGGGGCTTTCTCCGACAATGGCGGTCGCCCTCCTGATTCCGTTTACCTTTCATCTCACGCCCGTGCAAGGTCTTATTCTGCTTGGCGCAGCCTATACTGCGACAGTCGCGGGCGGAGCCGTTAGTGCAATACTTCTGAAAATTCCCGGTGCGCCGGCGAATATCGCGACCGCTCTTGATGGCTTTGAAATGGCCAAGAAGGGCGAGGGCGCGCGCGCCTTGCAGATGTCGTTTCTGGCCTCAGGGGTCGGCGGCATCGTTGGCGTTATGCTATTGATTTTTCTTACCCCAGTCTTGGCGCAGTGGGCGCTTGCTTTCGGGCCTTCGCATCTTTTCTGGCTCGCCATTCTCGGTGTCACGGTGATCGGCTCACTGGACACCAAATCGACCATCAAGGGCCTGCTTTCCGGCGCGCTGGGCATATGGCTTTCCACGATCGGCTACGACGATATCCAGGGCGCGCAGCGCTTCGTCTTTCACGACGCGCTGACGGGCGGAATCAACATCATCGCCGCGCTGATCGGCCTGTTCGCTATCCCGCAGGTCCTGGAAATGCTGACGCAGGGCCGCACGCCGCGGAAGATTTCCGTGATTGAAGTGCGTCCGAACAAGGTGTTGCACTCCGTGCGCGAGATGTTCTCCAACCTCAAACCGCTGGGGCTGGGAACTGTTTTCGGCTCCATCATCGGGCTGATCCCGGGCGTCGGCGGCCAGATCGCGGGGCTTGTGGCGTACGACCAGTCCAAAAAGTGGTCGTCTCGGCCCGAGAAATATGGCACCGGCCATCCCGAGGGCGTGGTCGCCGCGGAGTCGGCCAACAACGCGATGGTCGGCCCCTCGCTGGTGCCTCTGCTGACGCTCGCCATTCCAGGCAGTCCAACGGCGGCGGTGCTCCTCGGCGGGCTGCTGATCCACGGCATCTTTCCAGGGCCGATGCTGTTCACGAACTACCCCGATGTCGCCTGGACCTTCATCAACTCCATGCTGATCGGCCAGATCCTGATGGTGCTCTTCGGGCTGTACGTCGCCAGCCTGGCCGCGCGTGTGGCGCGCATCCCGACGCCGATTCTGGCCTCGGCGGTCCTGATCCTGGCCGTGTTCGGCTCCTACTCCGTCCAGCAGTCCATGGGCGATGTCTATGTTATGCTGGCCCTTGGCGTGGGTATGTATTTCCTTGAGCGGTTCGGCTTTTCCGCCGCACCACTGGTGCTCGGCCTGATCCTCGGGCCGATCGCGGAGAACAACTTCCTCCAGGGCAGCATGATCGCGGATGCCACGGTCGGCCGCACCCACTACTTCCTGAGCGGAACACTGAACCTCGTGTTGATTGGCCTGGTGATTGCATCCGTCGCCTTCAGCTTCTGGTCAACCATGGGACCGCGCGCGCGCCGCGCGCGCACGGCGGAGGTACAGACATGAGCCAGATGTCGACCGCGAAACGCCTCCAGCACCTGGCACCGAATGTCATCGTCACGGCGCTGGCGGCGATCGTCACCTGGATCAGCTTCACGCAGGAGCCCGCCGGGGCCTACCTGTTCCCACGCCTGATCTCCGTGTTCATGCTGGTGCTGGCGCTCTGGAGCCTGGCGCGCGCCGTGCTTGGCATCTCGCGTGTCGGCACGGGCCTGAGCGCGGAGACCGCGCTCAACCTTGCTCCCGGGGTGGCGCTGATCCTGATCTACGTGTTCTGGGCGGCGAAGACGCTGGGCTTCTACACGGCCTCGACAGCCGCATTCCTTCTGCTATTCACGATCTACGACCCGACCCCGATCACCAGTGTCCGGGGCTGGATCAAGCGGATCGTGATCTCGGCCGCCTTCATGGCGGTCATCTATGCCCTCTTCACGCTTCTGCTCAAGGTACAGATGCCCCGAGGGCTCTATCTCTAAACCACCAGTACAACAGCAACCCAACTAGGGAGAGACGACCCATGAGAAGACTCCTAGCGACCCTCGCGACCGCCTCTGCGGCCGCACTCATGGCATTGCTGCCTCTGTCGGCCTCCGCCCAGGACTATCCCGAACGGCCCGTCTCGCTGATGGTCGCCTATGGCGCAGGCGGCGCCACCGACTTCCAGGCGCGCATCGTGACCATGGTCTCGGCGAACGAGGACTTCCTTGGTCAGCCGACCGTGATCGTGAACAAGCCCGGCGCTGGCGGCCGCGTGGGCTGGAACTGGATGGCCACCGAGGCCGAGCCGACTGGCTACCAGCTCGGCGCCTACAACGTGCCGCACTTCATCGCGCAGTCCATCAAGGGTGGCGTGAAATACTCGATCGACAGCTTCGAGCCGATCGCCAACTGGGGCGCTGACCCGGCGGTCGTGGTCGTGGGCGCCGACAGCGAGTTCGACGACATGACCGAACTCGTGGACTACATGAAGGAGAACCCCGGCAAGCTAACGGTTTCCGGTGCGGGGCTGTTCGTCGGCCACCACATCGCTGCGCTTCAGATTGAAGATGCCACGGGCGCTGACATGGCCTACATCCCGAACGACCAGGGTGGCGCGGCCGCGATGAAGGCCGTGATCGCCGGTGACGTGATGGCCGGCATCAACAACCTGTCCGACGCCTACCGCGCCCGCGAAGCCGGCCAGGTCAAGATCCTGGGCGTCGCCGACGTGCAGCGGAACGAGAAGTTCCTGCCCGACGTTCCGACCCTGATGGAGCAGGGCATTGAAGTTGATGACTCCTCGGTGAACTTCCGCGGCATCATGGTGCCAAAGGGCACGCCGCAGGACCGCATCGACTTCCTCGCCGCGCGCATCCCGGAAATGTTCAAGCATCCGCGGGTGCAGAAGCGTATGGAAGCCGGTGGCTCCCCGTTGCGCATCATGAGCCGCGCCGAGGTCCAGGAGATGTGGCAGAAGCGCCAGACCTATCTGGAGGACCTGCTGGCGGGCCTGTAAACCTGACAACCAGATCCGCAGACGGGGCCAATGCCCCGTCTGCATCCCGATGCACCTGTGAATGGTTGATTCCAATGACTGCCCAGACCGCACTGCACCAGACGGACACCACCTCCGAGGAAATCCGCGCCGTTGATGAAACGGTGGCGCGCGCCCGCGCCGCTCAGGCCCGCTTTTCGGCGAAGCCGACGCAAGCGCGATATGATCGCGCCGCGCTCGCCGTCGGTTGGGCCATCATGGAACCGGCGCGAAATCGCGAGATGGCCGAGCTGGCCGTCGCGACGACCGGTCTCGGCAATGTCGAGGACAAGGTCGCCAAGAACCACCGCAAGACGCTAGGCCTGCTGCGCGATATCCGCGAGGCCAAAAGCTGTGGAATCGTCCGAGAGGTTCCCGAGCTGGGCCTGACCGAGATCGCGCGACCCGTGGGCGTGGTCGGTGCCGTGACGCCTTCGACCAATCCCGTCGCGACGCCGGCGAACAACATCATCAATGCGCTCAAATGCGGCAACGCCATCATCCTCTCGCCTTCGCCCGCGGGCGCTCAGGCCTGTGAGCGGCTGATCGGCTACATCCACGCCGAGTTTGCCAAGATCGGCGAGGACCCGGATCTCGTGCAAATGGTCCCGGCGCCGCCGTCCAAGGTCAAGACCCAGAGGCTGATGGAAACGGTCGATCTGATCATCGTCACCGGCAGTCAGGACAACGTGCGCCGCGCCTACACCTCCGGTACGCCCGCGATCGGCGTAGGCACCGGCAATGCGACAGTCATCGTCGACGAAACCGCTGACATAGAGGAGGCGGCCAAACGCATCGCAGCTTCAAAGACTTTCGACTACGCCACCTCGTGCTCTTCGGAAAACGCTGTGATCGTCCTCGACGCGGTCCGCGACGCGTTCCTGAAAGCCGCGTACGCGGCCGGCGGCCGGCTGCTTGATGCGGCGCAGACGCAAAAGGTCAAGGAAGCCCTCTGGCAGAACGGCAAGCTCAGCCGCGAAATGATCGCGAAGGACGCCGCTACCGTGATGCGCGTGGCGGGCATCGAGGTCCCGGAGCCAGAAACGGCGCGCTTTTTCCTCGCGCCCGCCGATGCCATCGGGCCGGAAGAGCCGCTTTCGGGCGAAAAGCTCTCGCTGATTACCGCGCTCTACACCGCCAGGGATTTCGCTGACGCCAAGGACAAGGCATGGCGCATCCTCCTGCATCAGGGCGCGGGGCATTCCGTCGGCTTGCACAGCACGCGCGATGACCGCGCCGTCGAGCTTGGCCAGGACCTTCCGACCACGCGCGTCATCCTCAATCAGCCGCACTGCTTCGCCACCGGCGGCTCGTTCGAGAACGGCCTGCACTTCTCCCTCTCCATGGGCTGCGGCACCTGGGGCGGCAACTCGATCGACGACAATCTCCACTACCGGCACTTCCTCAACATCACAAAGGTTGCGCGCCCCATTCCGCCGCGTGCGCCCACGGTGGACGAGATTTTCGCGGACTACTGGGCCGAGGCCGGAAAATGAGCCCGCTTGATGGATTGACATCGGACAACGTTTTCGCGCGGATGAAAACATTTTCGATCCGCGACCTGATCGACGCGCGTGCCGCATATCAGCCGGACAGCACCTATCTGATCGAGCCGGAAAGCGGCGTGGAGATCACCTTCGGGGCGCTGAAGCGACACACCGCCGCGCTGGCCGCGCGGCTCGCCGGTGCGGGAGTGAAGCCCGGCGAAAGTGTCGGCTACGCCATGGCTAACGGTCCCGGCACGGCAATCGCGATCCTGGGGGCGCTGTACGGCGGGTTTCGCGCAACGGCGATCAATCTCGTCGCCGGACAGCAGACGATCTCCTATGTGCTCGACCATTCGGAGTGTCGTCTGGTGCTGGTTTCGCCCGAGCAGCGTGGGCTGGTCGAGTCGGCGCTGAGCGAGACCAGTGCGCCGCGGCTGATGGAGATGAGCGAGACAACACCGCCAGACGGTGTGCCCGCGCCGGCCCCCGAGGCCGCTCTCGGCCCGGACACCGACGGGCTTCTTATGTATACCTCGGGTACAACGGGCAAGCCCAAGGGCTGTCTGCTCAGCCACGCCAACCTCATCTCGGGCGGCGCCTGCGCGACTAACGCGCACCATCTCGGACCGCGTGACCGGGCGCTGTGCGTGCTGCCGCTCTATCATATCAACGGGCTCTGCGTGACCGTCATGGGCCCGCTGGTCTCCGGCGGCTCTGTCGTGATGCCCAAAAGGTTTTCGGCGAGCAAATTCTGGGATCAAATCCGCCAGTACGACTGCACCTGGTTCAGCGTCGTACCGACCCAGATTTCCTACCTGCTGCACGAGAGCCAGGAAGCGAATGGCCCCGAGGAGAAACCGCCGCATCTGCGTTTCGGGCGCTCGGCTTCTGCCCCACTGGCGCCGGAGGTGCAGCGCGCCTTCGAGTCCCGCTTCGGCGTGCCGATCATCGAGACGATGGGCCTCACGGAGACGGCCGCGCAAATCCTCTCCAACCCGTTGCCGCCCGGCACGCGCAAGATCGGCTCGCCCGGCATCCCCTTTGGTTGCGATGTGCGCATTGTTGACGCCGAGATGAACGAGTTGCCACCAGGCGTCGAGGGCGAGGTTGCGGTGCACGGCCCCAGCGTGATGAAGGAGTACTTCAAGAACCCGGAAGCCACGGGCGAATCCCTCACGCCCGACCGCTGGTTCCGCACTGGCGATCTGGGCCGCAAGGATGAGGACGGATATGTCTACATAACCGGGCGCTCGAAAGAACTCATCATCAAGGGCGGCGAAAACATCGCCCCGCGTGAAGTCGACGAGGCGCTTTACGCGCATCCGGCGGTCATCGAGGCGGCGGCCTTTCCGCGCCCCTGCCCGAACTACGGCCAGCGCGTCGAAGCCGGCGTGAAGGTGGAGCCCTCAGCCGGGGTATCCGAAGAAGAGCTTATCGCCATGTGCCGGGAGACACTGGGCGCTTTCAAGGCACCGGACCGGGTGCATTTCCTGCCCGAACTGCCGAAAGGCCCCTCGGGCAAGATCCAGCGGCTCAAGCTGGCGGAAATCACCGAAGCCTGAAGTCAGCGCGACCCGCCCCGGCTGTCGAGACCGAACTCGCGGATCTTGCGATAGAGCGTGGAGCGGCCGATCCCGAGCCGCCGCGCTGCCTCGGTCATGGAACCGCGATAACGCCCGAGGGCGAGGCGGATCATGTCAGCCTCGACCTCTTCCAGCGAGCGTACCTCGCCACGCTCGGTGAGGGCGGGTATGCCGACCGAGACGCCGCCACCTTCGCCAGTGAGTGTGGTCGTCGGCATCCCTTCGACCAACGCCCCGCCGCCCTTTCGCGCAGGCGCCCTGCGCTCCGGTGTTCGCATGCGCTTGGCCGCCACCCGCGGTCGTGCTGCCTGCGGCTCCGGCAGCCCGGCAAGCGCCTGCACGCGCGGGAAATGGCGCGGTGCGAGCTCGCGCTCATCCGCCAGCAGCACCGCGCGCAACATCTCGCGCTCGAGTTCGAACAGATTGCCCGGCCAATCATAACGGCCCAGCAGGTCCACCGCGTCCTGACTGAGCGACTCGATGCGCCGGCCTGTTTCCAGCGCGAAGGCCCGCATGAGCCCGCGCGCCAGCCCGGCGATGTCCTCGCGCCTTCGG
Organism: Dichotomicrobium thermohalophilum; assembly: GCF_003550175.1. Classification (NCBI taxonomy): domain Bacteria; kingdom Pseudomonadati; phylum Pseudomonadota; class Alphaproteobacteria; order Hyphomicrobiales; family Hyphomicrobiaceae; genus Dichotomicrobium; species Dichotomicrobium thermohalophilum. Next base: position 4,694 of record NZ_QXDF01000006.1, on the reverse strand, counting down.
CGCAGCGGCGGCAGCCAGATCGGGCAGATGTTCAGGCGATAGAACAAATCCTCGCGGAACGCCCCCGCTTTCACCAGCGCCAGCATGTCCCGGCTGGCCGAGGCCAACAGGCGCACTTCGGGCTTGTTATCGTGAAAGATTTCGCGCGCCGTGCGGTCCGGCTCCTCCATCAAGGTGGCGATGCGCACCTGCGCGCCCGGCGGCAGCACCTCGATCTCGTTGAGAAAAAGACTTCCGCCGCGGGCCTGCCAGTAGAGCCCCTGCCGGCGATCGAACAGCACGGCCTCCGCGTCATTGCCAGCGATGCGGGCGCAATCCACCTCGATGAAGGGGCGCGCGGCCCGGTCGCTGCCCGCGTGGATGGCGCGGGCCATCAGCCGCTTGCCGACCCCAAGCTCTCCTTCGAGAAGAACATGCATCTGCATCCGCGCGGCGCGTTCCCCCAGCGCGACGGCCCTATCCATGTCATCGCCAGCCCCCCTGAGATCATCGAGCCGTATCGCGGCGGCGGAATGGCCCTTGATGCGGCTGAGATCGCTTTGAACATGCGCAACATCATCCACACGCCGGATCGCTGCACAGATCGCTGTGTCCCCCGCCGACATGGGCAGGACCTCGGACGCACCGGCCCGCATGAGTTCAGTGGTCGTTTCCGGATGCTCTTCCTCCACCAGAGCAAGCGCGGGCGGCGCATCGGGCTCCTGCCGCAGGCCCTCCAGCAGCGCGGACACACCCGCCACGGACAGCCCCGGCCCCAAAATCATCAGGGAAAATTCGAGAAGGCGCTCGCGCACCCGCTCCAGAGCCTTGTCGTCCGTTCCCGCCACTTCGGAGGAGAACCCCGCGCGTTCAGCGCACGCCACGAGCGCGGCGACGCGTGCGGCGTCCCCCTCGAAGATCAGCACGTTTTCGCTCATTCACGCATACTCTTGTCGCAAACCGGCCGCGAACGGCCGCCACACCCGTAACCCTCAACTGTCGAAAGGAGGTGTAAAGGAGCGATTTACCCGCACCGGGACGTGACGTCCTTTCTGAGATGCTGCTTAAGTCTGCGTGAACGGATGTGCCAGTTGATGCCGCTGGCCGAGCCTCTTGCGGGCGCGCCCGGCGCAGCGCACATTACAGGTCAGCCCGCGCTGACAACCTTTCCGCGCGTCAAGAACCCTCAGACCGCTTGAAAACAAGGCTTTATCGCTCATGAGAGACTGGTTTGACGCCTTTGCGGCCCATACCGCACCCTTCGACCGCCCGACTCATTCCGCGGACGGCGCCCAGCAGGAGGCGAGCACCACACTCGGTGATCTGCCGCGCTGGGACCTCAGCGCGCTGTATTCCGCGCCTGATCAACAGGATTTGTGGAATGACGTGGCGCGCGCGGAGACCGAAGCGACAGACTTTGCGCGTGACTACCAGGGCAGCATCGAGGCTATTGCTGCGGCGACGGGCGCCGGTACCCGGCTAGCCGAGGCCGTGCGGCGCTACGAGGCACTCAACGATCTGATCGGGCGCATCGCCGCCTACGCGCATCTGAACTATGTGACCGACACCGCCGATCCGGCCCGCGCCAAACTGCTGGGTGATATTCAGGACAAGCTGACCGCCATCACCTCCAAGCTCGTCTTCTTCACGCTTGAACTGAACCAGCTCGACGACGCGACGCTGGAGCGCGCGCTGGGTGACCCGGCGCTCGCGCATTACCGGCCTTGGCTGGAGGACATCCGCAAAGACAAGCCCTACCAGCTCGCCCAGGAACTGGAGCTGCTCTTCCACGACAAGTCGGTCACCAGCCGCAGCGCCTGGAGCCGGCTGTTCAACGAGACGATCTCTGCCCTTCGCTTCGAGGTCGACAGCGAGCAGCTCTCGCTCGAGCCGACACTGACGCTCCTGACCAACCCGGACGAGAGCAAGCGTCGCAAGGCCGCGCACGCGCTTGCCAAGGTCTTCCGTGAGAACAACCGCCTGTTCACCCTCGTGATGAACACACTGGTCAAGGACAAGGAGATTTCCGACCGCTGGCGCGGCTTTGAAGATGTCGCCGCCTCGCGCCACCTGAGCAACCGGGTCGAGCCCGAAGTCGTTGACGCGCTGGTCGAGGCAGTCCGTAGCAGGTATGCCAATCTCTCGCACCGGTACTACCGGATGAAGGCGCGCTGGCTCGGCAAGGATCGGCTGGACTACTGGGACCGCAACGCCCCGCTACCGCACACGCCGGATCGCGTCTACAACTGGGACGAGGCGCGGGACATCGTGCTCGGCGCGTACAACGGGTTTTCGCCGGAATTCGGGGGTATCGCCGAGCAGTTCTTCGACAAGAACTGGATCGACGCGCCGGCCACGCCGAGCAAGGCGCCGGGCGCCTTCTCGCACCCGACCGTGCCGAGCGCGCATCCCTACATCCTGCTGAACTACCTTGGGAAACCGCGTGACGTCATGACGCTGGCACACGAGCTGGGCCACGGCGTGCATCAATGGTTGGCGAACGACCAGGGCGCGCTGATGGCGCGCACGCCGCTGACGCTTGCCGAAACCGCCAGCGTGTTCGGTGAAATGTTGACCTTCCGCGCGCTCCTGGAGCGTACACCGAGCCCCGAAGAGCGCCACGCGCTGCTGGCGCAGAAGGTCGAGGACATGCTCAACACCGTCGTGCGCCAGATCGCATTCTACATCTTCGAGCGCCGCGTGCACACCGAGCGCCGCGAGCACGGCGAACTGACGGCCGAGCGCATCGGCGAGATCTGGATGGAGGTCCAGGGCGAAAGTCTGGGCGACGCCGTTCATCTGGGTGAGGGGTATGAAACGTATTGGTCTTACGTGCCGCATTTCATCGGCATGCCATTCTACGTTTATGCCTATGCGTTCGGAGATTGCCTGGTGAACTCGCTCTATGCCGTCTACGAAAACGCCGATGCCGGCTTCCAGCAGCGCTACATGGACATGCTGCGCGCCGGTGGAACCAAACACCACAGTGAGTTGCTGGCCCCCTTCGGCCTCGACGCCCGCAAGCCCGACTTCTGGGAAATGGGCCTTGGCGTCATCGAAGGCATGATCGACGAGATCGAGAGAACCGAGGCCAGCGTTGGAACCCGTGCATGAGTGACATCGACGAGACCCGTCCGCCCGCCCCGCGCGACGAGGAGGCCAACCGCTTTTCGCGCCGGATGCGCCGCTATGCGCAAGTGAGCACCGGCGTCAGCGGCACCGCCGCGCGTCTGGCGGGCAATGCCCTTTTCGGCTTCAGCCTCGATCGCGACAAGAACGCGCAGCAGCTCGCGAAGGCGCTCGGCGGGATGAAGGGGCCGATCATGAAGGTCGCCCAGCTTCTGTCCACGATCCCGGACGCGCTGCCGCCAGAGTACGCTGCGGAGCTCTCGCAGCTTCAGTCGCAGGCGCCGCCGATGGGCTGGCCGTTCGTCAAGCGGCGGATGGCCGCCGAGCTTGGGCCGGACTGGCAAGAAAGGTTCGCCGAATTTTCGCGCGAGGCGGTCGCCTCGGCCTCGCTCGGGCAGGTGCACAAGGCGCGCTCGCATGAGGGCGAGGCGCTCGCGTGCAAGCTGCAATACCCGGACATGCAGTCATACGTGCAGGCCGACCTCAACCAGTTCCGCTGGCTTTTGCGTATCCACAAGCAGATGGACCCGGCGATCGACACCTCGGAGATCGCCGCAGAGCTGGAAGCCAGGCTCTATGAGGAGCTCGATTACGACCTCGAAGCGCGTCATACCAAGCTCTATGGGCTGATCTTCGACGGTGACGATCTGATCGAGGTGCCGAAGGTCTACGATTCGCTGACGACCAAGCGCCTGCTCAGCCTGAGCTGGATGCAGGGCACGCCCCTCATGCACTACAAGGCCCACCCGCAGGAGGATCGGAACCAGATGGCGCGGGCGATGTTCCGCGCGTGGTGGTATCCGTTCAGCCATTACGGCGCGATCCACGGCGACCCGCATCTGGGCAACTACACGATTTTCGAGCAGGACGGGCGGCCCGCCGGCATCAATCTCCTGGACTACGGCTGCATCCGCACCTTCGCGCCGCGCTTCGTCGAGGGCGTGATCAATCTCTATCGCGGGCTCCTGCACGACGACCGCGACCTGATCGTCCACGCCTACGAAACCTGGGGTTTTGTCGGCCTGTCCTACGAGGTCATCGAAATCCTGAACATCTGGGCGCGGTTCATCTACGGGCCTCTACTGGACGACCGGACCCGCCGCATTGCCGAAGGCGTTTCACCGGGACAGTACGGCCGGCGCGAGGCGTTCACGGTGCACAAGGCGCTGCAAGAGAAAGGACCGGTGCGCGTCCCGCGCGAGTTCGTCTTCATGGACCGCGCGGCGATCGGGCTGGGCGGCGTGTTCCTGCATCTGGACGCGGAGATGAATTTCCACCGTCTCTTCAACGAGACGATTCAGGATTTCGATATCGACGAGGTGGGCGCGCGACAGAAGGAGACGTTCGAGCAGGCAGGCGTGCCGCTGCCGGTGCATGGCGGCGAAGGCACGATGGTCGTCTAGCCCTTCCGGCGATTCGCCGCCGACATATCACCCGAGGAATGCCATTACGAGCGGAGCGACGCACTCCAGTAAAGTGGACCCAGCGGGCTGGATCTACCATGTTTTGAGCATGGCGTGATCGCGCAGTTTGGCGTTGGCAATGGTGATGAGTTTGCGCATGACGGCGGTCAGGGCGATGAGCGG
>NZ_QXDF01000005.1 GCF_003550175.1 Dichotomicrobium thermohalophilum | reverse complement strand
CGGGTTTGTGTTCATACACGATGACCTGCTCGCCCTGCTCCAACTTTCGCCTTGCCATGCTTCCCTCCTATGTTCGGGCCCGTCAGGGCCGGTTTGCGCTGAGAGCCTCACATTTGGCCACTCAGCGGCATTCTTTCGATTTTCGCTGCCACCCCAGCGCGGACGCGCGGTTTGGCGATTCTGGCGGCCCTCAGGCGGCCTCGACAAGCTGCCAGTGGCGCTCCCGCAGGTACGTTTGCGCGTCCGCGTAGCCGTGGCCGGCCGAGTCGCGCGCCGCGATATAGTCCGGAATGGCTTCCGTGGCCGCGCGCCGTTCGTCCTCGCTCAGAGCGGCCCAGAGCTGCTCCGCCTCGCGCCGCCCCTTTTTCTTGACAGGATAGCGCTTCCAGAAGGCCGCGAAGCTTTCCGCCAGCGCGATTGCGGCCGCGACCCTCGGAGCGAGATAGCGGACGTGGCGCTCCAGCTCATGAGGCCTCTCGTCTTGCCAATGTGGCGGGTACATCTGCGCGCCGATCTTCTGAAGCAGCACGTGCGGTTTGATCTCCGGCGCGATCTGTCGAAGCCAAGCCTTGAAGGCGTTGTCGGCCTTCAGGACATGGCCCTCGTACCAAACGCCGGCGCTAAGGCTCGAAGGCGCGTGCGGCGTCCCCAAAGGCGCCGCCGCGCCGTCCGCGTGCGCGCGCGAAAAGGTCGGGGGGAGATCTGGGGCAGATCGTGGGGGCGTGTCGCCACCCTTCTGGGGTCGTGTCGCCCCCCTTCTGGGGCGCTGTGCCCCCCTTCCATCATCCGCATTGCGCGAAGAGGTGGCATGACGCCACTCATTTTCGGAACGGGGGGCGCTGTGCCTCTCCTTCTTCGGCGTATCGCCCGGCGCAATGGCATCATCCTGCGTGAACTTGGGTTCGTTTTGACCCCAAGTGGATTCCGCCTTGGGTTCGGCTTGACCCCAAGTCGATTCCGCGGCCTCGTGCGTGTCGCCATCCTTCGCCATCGCGCGCTCGAGCTCCTTCACCGTTTGGTCCGGGATGAAGTCATACGTGACCTTGCGGCCGCGCCCGTCGCCTTCTCGCCGAGCAGAGAGCACCTTCGCCGTTTCGAGGCTGCGCAGCTCGGCCTTGACGCGCTTGCGATCAGTCCGGCGGATCGCGGCGATGGTCTGCTGTGATGGCCGCGCGCCGGCGGCTGTGCCGCTATCTGCATGGCCGAGAACGATCATCGCGGTGCGCACCTCGGCATTCGTCAGATCGCTCAGCAGGATCGACCAGAAGGCCCGGAACCACGGCGATTTCAAGCGGCCGCGTTCGCGCAGGACGCGCGCCCGGATCTCCGCCGGTGATTTTTCAGGTGAGAATTCCATGATTGCCGCCTTTCGCGCTTGCGTTTCGCGCGCCGACGCGGCAACCTGAACGCGCGCTTGATGATTCGTGTGTTCGCCGCGGCGCCTGGCCGACCACCGGGCCCGCGGCTTTTTTCGTTCCAGGCATCACGCGGCCTCGCTGCGGTTGATCTCCTCGATCAGCGCGCGGATGTCCTCCGCCCTCCAGAGCGTCATCCCGGCATGCTTCACCGGGCGCGGATAGCGGCCCGACTTGACCCCTGCGTACCATGTCGACCGCGAAACGGGGATGATCGGCGGGATGGGCGGGTCAGCCTTCTCGTCTCCAATGATGTGACGCACACGCAGAAAACCCGTCTTAGGAATGTTCGGCATCGCTTGATCTCCGTGATGATCTATCGGACACACACAGCCAAGATCGTAACCTTGCAACTTGCGGAGTCAATAGAGTATTCGTATACCTCAGGTTGATTTTTCGTGGTTTTCATCAGTTGTTCAAGGCGCGCGTGCGACGAAAGTCGGTGTCAATCGATGATGGACACTTGCGAATGACCGCGATGGGCGCGCGCGAAGACTGCCCGAAGCGAGCGGCGGGCGGGGGGAAGGTCTGGACTGTATGGAAGGAGCGCGGGACGGGCTCAGTTGACGCCGTCTGCCAACTGCTTATTGCCCTTCTTCTTCATCTCAGAGGCCACAGCACTGGCCGTGGCGTTGCCGATGGCCTGCGGTGAGGCGTTCGTCTGATTGACGCTCACGCTGACGGAAACGCCGCCCACGTTGGTCACGTGGTTGTTCGTTTCCTTCACCGGCTTGACGATCGGCAGATCGGCCGCGGGGCCGCGCGGAGCGCGCGTGCCCGTGTTCGCGCCGCGTCCAGGCACGACCCCGCTCGGCAGGCCGGTGCGCTGGCGCGCATCCCCGGCCTTCTTCGCCTGCTCTTTCAGCTTTTCGACCGCGCCCAAGGCTTTCGCGGGGTTTTCAAGCCCGAAGATATTGCGCCCGATCCAGGTGCCGCGCAGCGACTCGACCACGTCGATATTCTCGCGCAGCCAGCCCAGCGCATCCGCAAGGCCGCTGATCGCGTCCGCGACGGTCTTGATCGGCGTGCCGACAAGCCATCCGACAAATTTGCCGATCGCCTTGCCGACGCTGTTGAAGTTGCCGAGAAAGCCTTCCGGCCATTCAATCCCCAGCAGCTCGCCAAGGCCGTCAGCGAGCCGCCCGACCAGCCGCCCGACGCCCGTATCCGCGAGGCCCTTGAGCGAGTCGATGGCCGGCTGCAGGCCTTCGACGAACCCCGACCACAGCCCGCCGCCGAACGCCGCGAGAGGCTTTCGCAGAACGACGATTGCCGCCGCGATGGCGGTGATCGCCCAAGCTGTAGGCGACAAGGCGAGGCCGGCGAGCTTGCCCAGTCCACGCGTGAACAGGCTCAGCCCGCCGGCCGGCCCCGCCAGCTTCGCGAACGCCCCGCCGACGATGCGCGCGGCCGATTTCAGCATGAACAGCTTGGCCGCGGCGCGCGCCAGGCCCAGGGCCAGCCCGACGCCCGCCATCGCCGTGAGAGCTGTTCCGATCTTGACGAGGCCCCCCGCAATCGTGGGATGCGCCTTGGCGAAATCCGTGATCGCGCCGAAGGCGTCGCGCGTCGCGCGGGCGATCGCGCGCAGGGGTGACAGAAGGTTCTGATTGAGAACGACGAGGGTTTCCTTGATCGCGTTCCAGGCGCCGGTGAGATCGCTGGAGGTTTTGTCGAGCTGGATCAGGTATTCACGGGTCAGCGCGCCGGGGCCGCGAAGATGAACGCCACGTTCAAGCTCGTCGTGCTTTTCGAGCAGCACATCGAAACCGCCGATGATCTTGTTGATGCGGCTGGTCTGCGATAGCCCGAGAATATCGACGAGGATTTCCTTGCGGGCGATCGGATCGGTCACGCCGCGCAGGCGTTTGATGAAGCTCAGGAAGCCCTGGAACTTGTTCTCGTGAAGGCTTTCGGCCAGCTCGCGGGCATCATAGCCCAGCGACGTGATCGCGTTCGCGCCCTTCTTCGTGGTGTGCGCGGTCTGCAGGCGGGTCAGGATCATGCGCAGGCTCAGACCAGCCCGGCGCGCCTGCTCGCCCATCGTCAGCATCGCCGCCCCAACGGTGGCGGTCTGCTGGGCGGTGAAGCCGAGCTCTTTGGCGTCAGCGCCGACGCGGTTGAAGAATTTCAGGATATCCTTCGCCGACGCGATGGTAGTGTTGTCCAGGTGGTTGATCCAGTCGGCGACGGTGCGCACCTCGGTCCAGTCCCTGAGCTTGAAGATGCTTTTCAAGCGGATCATCGCCTTCGCGGACTCGCCCGCGTTCAGATCCAGCGCGACCACCATCTTCGAGATCAGGCGAACGACGTCCTTGATATCCTCGCGCCCGCGCACGCCCAGCCGCCCGGCCTCGTAGGCCATTTCGGCGGCCTGTTTGTGGGAAACGCCCAGGGTGCGCGTCATCTTCATCAGCTCGCGCCCAAACGAGCGCGTGTCGGCGGCCGACATGTCGGTCACCTTGCGCACTTGGGCCATCTGGTCCTCGAAATCGACGGCGAACTTCGTCGGAATGCCGATGGCCGCGCCGGCCCCGATCGCCCACTTGGTGAGGGACTGCTGGTAGTGCTGGAGCTGCTGCTGCTGCTTGCGGATCTGCTGGCCGGCCTGCTCGACTGAGCCGAGCATGTTGCGAAAGCCGCCGCGAAACGACTGATTGAAGTCGCGCCCGACGCGCTTGATGCGCTCAAGCTGTGAGCGAATCCGCCGCGCGGCTTGCGTGAACTGATCGCGCAGACGAACGAGAACGGAGACGTCGAGATCGGCCATGCGGCGCGCCCTTTCTGCACGTCGCCGATGCCGTCACTCGATCCGCAGCGCGATTTACATCATCGGAACCGATTTAATCCGATTCAATCCACGCTTGACCAGTATTGTGCAACTCTTCGACGCCATCAGATCGAGAACCAGCCGGCTTGGTGCTTCGTGATGGCGAGCCAAATCAAGATCAGCCCGCATCACGGCTCGATTTCTTCGGATGATAGTCAGTCCTGAACGGAAAAACAACCGTCTGGCGGCGTTTCAGGCGTGAAGTTATGCTTGCGGGCCACAGTCAGGCGCTTGCCCGCGCCAGGGGCGTCACGTTCGCGCCGGCGGGGACCGCGCAATGCGCCGCCCAGGCTTCCATCAGCTTGCGCCGCTTCTCGAACAGATCGCCGCGCCGGTAGGCCGCCTCAACCTTGTTGTCGATGGTGTGCGCCAGCGCCATCTCGCATACGTCACGAGGGAAGCTCGACACCTCGCCGGCCCAATCGCGGAACGCCGAGCGGAAGCCGTGCGGCACATAGTGGCCGCGGGGGCCGTCCTTGCCGTAGCCCATGCGGCGCATCGCCTGCAAAAGCGACATGTTGGACAGCGGCCGGCCCGGGCGCGCGCCGGGGAACACGAACGGGCTGTTGCCCACGCGTGGCAGGCTTTCCAGCAGCGCCAGAGCCGGGGCGCTGAGCGGGACGCGATGCTCACGACGCGCGCCGGCGACGGCCTTCATGCGCTCGGCCGGCACGGTCCACACGCCCGCCTCGAAATCAACCTCATCCCAACGCGCGCCGAGCACTTCGCTCGTGCGGCACGCCGTCAGGATCAGGAAGCGCAGCGCGGCATAGGCGAGGCCGGGCGTCGCTTCGAGCTCACGATAGAAGGCGGGCAGGTCGCTGTAAGGCATCGCGGGGTGATGCGACGTCTGCTTGACGCGGCTCGGGTTCGGCAAGAGCTTGTCGAGATGGCCGCGCCAGCGCGCCGGGTTCATGGCGTCGCGGTAGCCGTGCGCCGCGCCATAGTCGAGAACGTTCTCGATGCGCCCTTGCAGACGCTTCGCGGTTTCGGTCTTGGAGAGCCAGATCGGGCGCAAGACCCCCAGAATGTCGTCAGTCCCGAGCGCGTCGACGCTGCGCGCCCCGATCTTGTGGCGAGCGTAGGTTTTCAGGGTCGCAACCCACTGGCGGGCGTGCTTCGGGTTGCGCCAGCTCCGCCGATGGGCGCGAATGTACTCCGCTGCGAGTGACGTGAAGGTCGGCACAGCGCGTTTTTCAGCGTCGCGCGCGGCGATGGGGTCGATTCCGGCCTTCACCTGCCGACGGGCCCGCGTGGCGAGCTGGCGCGCCTCAGCGAGCTCGACATCGGGAAAGCTGCCGAGTCCCATGTCGCGGCGCCGTCCGTTGATGGTGTAGCGGAATACCCATTTGCGCGCCCCGCTCGTCGCCACGACGAGGCGCAGCCCGCCGCCATCGTGATAGATGCCCGGCTTCGCGGCGGCCGCCTTGCGCGCGGTCAGTTTGTGTACGGCCATGATCTTCGGTCCCACATTGCGTCCCACAATGTGCATAGATTACAGCGGACGCGCGCGGACAGTCAAGGACAATAAATCACTGATATACAGCGGCGTTTCGGATCGTATCGGACGGCCAAAAACCCCATGTTGGCGGACACCCTCTCCGCCAGTTCATTTCGATTGCATCCGTCCAGGTCCACAACCTCCCCGACAGATATCCTTTTCGCGCGAGTTGGCGGGGCGTCTGACCTTTTCGCCGTGATAATTTCCCAGCCTTTTATCGTTTCGGCCTCTGAAAGATGAAACTCGCGGTCGTAGCCGACAATCTTTATTGCGTTGTCGAAAGGATCGCCACGGTCATGACCCGCAAAAGTATCTTGACTGAAATTTAAAGGACATTCGAGAGAGCCGTCGATCGCTGCCGTACCTGCTCCTGACGCATTGATGTGCAAATAAATCCGATGGCCCGGCCTCCCGGCAAAGTTTCGCGCCCCGATGCTGGGGTGGCCGACTGCAATGGCTGCATGTCCTTGCGAATGAATTTAATCCACAGCGTTGGCGGCAAGACGAAGCGATCAAATGCAAGAAGGCGGTGTCATTCCATCCGAAGCCGTATTCAAACAGGCGGTTGCTGTCAGATAGAGGGCCGGCAGCAGGCGCCAAAGTCGGCTTGCCAGAGCAGCGGCGGGGGCACCGCGGCGGCACCCCGCGCCGCCTGACCCGCTAGATTTCCCCGCGCGACATCATCCCTTCCATCGCCTCGGCTTGCCGGATGGCAAGCGCCACGATGGTCAGCGTCGGGTTTTCCGCCGCGCCGGTTGTGAACTGGCTGCCGTCGGAGACGAACAGGTTGGGCACATCATGGGCCTGCCCCCATTTGTTCACGACGCCGTCCCTCGGGTTCGCCGACATGCGGTTGGTACCGAGGTTGTGCGTTGACGGGTAGGGCGGAGTCGGCATTGTCCGGACCGCCCCGACAGCTTCATAAACCGCCTTGCCGCGCTCGTAGGCATGGTTGCGCATGGCGATGTCGTTGGGGTGGTCGGTATAGTGGACGTTCGGCACGGGCATGCCGTACTGGTCCTTCTCCGTCGGATGGAGCGTGACGCGATTGCTTTCCTGCGGCATGTCCTCGCCGACCAGCCACATGCCGGCCATATGGTCGTAGGCGTCCAGCGCTGTTGTGAATTCGCGCCCCCATGCGCCGGGGTTCAGGAACGCCGCCATGAACGGCACGCCCAGCGACAGGGTCTCCATCTCGTAGCCGCCGACGAACCCGCGTGACGGATTATTGATCGCCTCGTCCATGACGATGCCGGCCATTGTCGTGCCGCGGTACATGTTTACCGGCCTGTCAAAAATCGCGTAGACCGAGCCGGTCATGTGGCGCATGTAGTTGCGTCCGACCTGGCCTGAGCTGTTCGCCAGACCGTCGGGGAACATGCTCGTTTCCGAGTTGAGCAGGAGCCGCGGGCTTTCGATGGAGTTGCCCGCCACGCAGACGGCGCGCGCCGCCTGGCGCTGGGTGTTGCCGTCCTTGTCAGCGTACACAACACCATTCACGCGTCCGTCTTCCCCGTGCTCGATGCGCAGGACATGTGCGTTTTCACGCACCTCCAGATTGCCGGTCGCCTCGCCCTTCGGGATTTCCGTGTAGGCGGTCGACCACTTCGCGCCCATCTTGCAGCCCTGGAAGCAGAACCCGAGTTGCTGACACGGCGGGCGGCCATCATAGGGCTGACTGTTGACGGCCATCCGGCCGGTGTGGACCTTCTCGTAACCAAGCTTCTTGGCCCCGGCCTCCAGCACCTTGTAGTTGTTGTTGCCGGGCAGGCCGGGAATACCGTTCGTGCGGGTCACGCCCATCTTATTTTCGGCGCGGTCATAATAGGGCGCCATCTCTTCGCCGGTAATGGGCCAGTCCAGCACGTTGGCACCGGGAATTTCCCCGTACTCGGTCCGGATGCGCCACTCATGGTCCTGGAAACGCAGGCTCGCGCCTGCCCAATGCACCGTCGAGCCGCCAACGGCCTTCACGATCCAGGCCGGGAGGTTCGGGAAATCCCGCGAGACGCGCCACTCGCCCGATGTCGTGCGCATGTCCGTCCAGGCGAGCTGGCCGAAGCTGGCCCATTCGTCATTGATGTAATCCTCGGGCAGGTGCCGGCCGCCGGCTTCCAGCGCCACGACCTTCACGCCTTTCTGCGCCAGCTCGTTCGCCAGCGTTCCGCCACCGGCGCCCGTGCCGATGATGACGACGACATTGTCATCACTCAGTTCAAACTTCGCTGCCATGGTCCCGTCCTCCCCTTACAGCCAGTCGATGTCGTCGAAGCCGCGGTTCAGGTAACCGCCCTTGGAGAAGGACTCGCCCTCGTAGCCGAAGACGGGCCAGATCTCCTTCTGGTTGTAGAGGCCGACGACGAGACCGCCGCGGATGGCCTGGAAGAATTCGCTGTCCTCGATCTCACGCAGGATGGCGACACGCTCTGCTTCCCAGCCCGTTGCCAAATAGCTTGTCGCGCCGCGCGCCTTCGCAAGCGTGTTCAGGCTGCTCACGCCCTCCTCGATCATGGCGCCATAGTCGGCATCCTCCGCGGCCTTGTCGTCGTGCGACCGGACGGCGATGGCGTAGTATCTGTCTGATACGCGATCATGCGGGTAAATATCCCGCGCCATCTGCACGAGCGTTGCCATCGTTTCGGGCTTCAGCGCCTTTGTCTCCAGCGCCCAGCTATCGGTGGCGTGTGCAATGAAACTCGTCCCGATAACGAGAACGGCGCCCGCCTTCACACCAGAGGCAAGCAATTCCCGTCGGGTCATACCCCGCGGGCTTTGCGGTTCTTGCATGGTTTCCTCCTTGTTGTATTCCAGCACCAAGCATGCTGAATTTGTTTTTATTGTTTTCTAACCGAGACGCTCTTTGACGTCCGCGGCAAAATCTTCGTACCGACGAAGCGATTTCACCTGAACGTCAACGGCGTGCCCGTGTTTTTTCATGATTGGCAAGTCGAAGAGGATGCGGTCGAGCGTGTCCGGGCTGTCGACCTCGACGACGGCGAACACGCGCCGCTCACCGACCACCTTCCACAGTCCGATCACGACGCCCGCGTCCTTGGCAGCCAGCGCCGCATCGGCTTCTTCGGCCCAGATCTTGAAGAGATCTGCCTGGGACTGGCTGCTGTCGTATTCGACAGTGAATGCGAGATGATACAACATTGGACGTTTCCTCTTTCGTTATTATTGGTAACGACCGCCGCGCTGCAGAACTTCGATCTGGTACCCGTCCGGGTCCGAGACGAAGAAAAACTTGGCGATGACTTCGCCGCCCGGCGCGAACTCGACGATGTCCCGCGGCTGGAAACCGAGTTCCTTGAAGCGTTCGTGTTCGGCTTCGAGGTCATCCACGGCAAAGGCAAGATGGCCGTATCCGTTGCCGAGGTCGTACGGCTCGGTCTGGCCCTTGTTGACCGTGAGTTCGACCTCGAAATCATTTTCGGGATTTCGGAGATAGACGAGCGTGAACTTCTCGAAGTCGAGCCGATCAGCCACCTTGAGGCCGAAGCCCTTCTCGTAAAAGTCTGTCGAGCGTGCTTCGTCGAGCACGCGGATCATCATGTGAATAGCTTTCGCCATTCCACCATCCTCCCTCGCTTCCGTTTAGACGAAAACGTTACCACCGTTCGGGTGCGGATGGTGGTACGCCGCTACTACGCGGCGTGCTTGGCCCCGCTCGACCCCCGCGCGATCTCCGTCAGGCAGGCGCACCGCAGCAGGGAGGCGAAGTTGCGGACTTCTCCCCGCAGTTCGAGGACCTCGTCATGGAGCTGCGACAGGAACTGCGGGGTTGTCAGACCCTCGCGTTTGGCGATGCCGTCCAGAACCTGCCAGAACACCGCTTCCAGCCGGATCGACGTGCTATGCCCGTTCAGCCGTATCGACCTCGTCTCGCACTGATAGTCCGCCGGGTCCTGGGCGGCGAAGATTTGGCACATCGGGTGTTCCTCCTGCGACATATTATTGTGGGTCAGCCGGGCGATTAATAATAAGAATAAATCAAAGCTGCGCGTTGTGCCAAGCTGACACTCACCGCCTGCGCGCTTTGCGCGGCTGGTTGCCTGTGTCGTTCAGGCGGGACGCTGATTTAAAAGGAAAAATGCACACCGACGCCCACGCGCTCGAATATGCCATCATGGCGGTTTATCTCGTCGTCGTCTTCGGATTCGCGCTCTACTACGGGCGCAGGCTGGGTCGCGAGGACACCGCCGGCTACTTCCTCGCTGGGCGCGCGCTGCCCTGGTACCTGATCGGCTTTTCGTTCTACGCCTCGAACATGTCCGGGGCGAGTTTCGTCGGGCTGATCGGGGCTTCCTACAGCGAGGGGCTGGCGGTCTTCCACTATGAGTGGACGGCGGCGCTGGTGCTGGTGCTGTTCGCCGCGTTCATCATCCCCGTCTTCCTGCGCAATCGCATTGCCACCGTGCCGGAATATCTCGAACTGCGCTTCGACCGGCGCACGCGGCTGCTCTATGCGCTGTTCACTCTGGTCACGCTGCTCTTCATCGATATGGCCGGCGCGCTCTATGCCGGGGCGATCGTGATGCAGACCGGGGTGCCGGGCCTCGATTTGTGGACCGCCTGCATCGTCATCTCGCTGCTGGTCGGTGCCTATACGATCTTTGGCGGCCTCCGCGCGGTTGTCATCACTGACGCGATCCAGGCGCTGGTGCTGATCGCCGGGGCCTTGGCGGTCGCGCTTTACGGGCTCTACGCGGTCGGGGGCTGGGAGGCGCTGACCGCGCGGATGGAGGCAAGTCACCTCAACGTCTTCCGCCCGGTGGATGATCCCTTTCTGCCCTGGCCGGGCATTGCCGGAGTGGTCATCCTCGGCCTCTACTACTGGACCTTCAACCAGTATTTCGTGCAACGCGCGCTCGGCGCCGAGTCGCTGGAGGCCGGGCGCAAGGGCGCGCTCTTTGCCGGCCTGCTCAAGCTGCCCAACCTGCTGCTGATGATCGTGCCGGGCATGGTCGCGGTCGCGCTTTACCCCGCGCTCGACAGCCCGGACAAGGCGTTTCCCACGCTCGCTTTCGAACTGCTCCCTGTTGGGCTGCGCGGCATCGTGCTGGCCGCAATGCTGGCGGCGATCATGTCGAGCCTCGACAGCGCGCTGAACGCGGCCTCGTCGCTGGTGACGCTCGACCTTGTCAAGCCGCGATGGCCTTATCTCAGCGACCGGCGGCTGTTGGGAATCGGGCGGATCGTCACCGGGGCGTTCATGGTCATGGCTGCGCTCTACGCGCCGCTGATCGCCTCATTCGGCTCGCTCTTCACCTATTTTCAGTCGACGCTGGCCTATCTGGTGCCGCCGATCGTGGCGATCTATCTCGCCGGCCTGCTGAGCCGGCGACTTTCGCGGGGCAGCGCGTTCTGGACGCTCGTGATCATCGTGCCGCTGGCGATCCTCGCCTTTCTGAGCAAGGAGGTAAGCGGGCTGTGGTCCGGGGCGGGCCTGCCGGATCTGCACTTCACCTACATGGCGGTGATCATCTGCGCGCTGACGCTCGTCCTGCTCCATCTGATCACGGCGCTGACCGCGGCCGGCGCGGAGGTGGACCGCGCCGCGACAGCGACGCGCGCCGATCTGCGCCCCGAGCACCGAGGTCGCCTGCTCGCCGATTATCGGGTCGCCGCGGTGTTGCTGATGCTGGCCACCGCCGTCACGTTGGCCGCGCTGGCCATGCTCTGAGGGCTTTGATCGTTTTTAATTTCGCACCGCCAGGTTTGTGCGTGACTGGTCCTGCCCAAAGCGAGGAGGACCAGCGCGATATGCCTGAAGACAAGAAGTCTCCGTTGCAATCCGCGTCGGAAGAGCGCGGCCGGATTGACCAGACGCCCGATCTGCCGACCGAAAAGACGATCCGCGACATCGTCGAAGCGCCGGAACCTGCCGAGAAGCGGCAAGCGCGGCTGCTCGATGCCAAGAGCAAGCTGCAGGCCAGCATGAGCGCCAATCCTTCTGCGCACCATAACAAGCTCATTGAAGGCATCGACGATGCCCTGGCTGAGATCGAGGCCGCCGGCGGCGAGACCGGGACGCGCTCGCCCACGGATGTCAGCGGTAGCGGCGGGGGATAGGTAGCCCGGCGCGCTTAACCGATCGGCAATCCCGCTCCAGAGCCGATCGGAACGAAAGACCGCGCGCAGTCGTTCAGTCCAGATTACGGGGCAGTCGCAGGCCAGCGACGCGAGGGATGGCCCGACACAGCCCCGTGCGATGCCGAGCGTACGGAGATCACCATGTCGACCACTGGCCTCGAAGTTTTCGATAAGACTTTACAATCCACGCATATTTGGCTGAACGAAATCGGTGAGCATATCGGCCCGGACAAACAGCGCTGCTATCACGCGCTGCGCGGCGTGCTGTTCGCCGTCCGCGACCGGCTGAGCGTCGAAGAGGCGTTTCACTTGAGCGCCGAACTGCCGATGCTCGTCCGCGGCATCTACTGGGAGGGCTACAGGCCGACCAACAAGCCCGAGAAGTTCCGATCGCGCGATGAGTTTCTGCAGAAGATCAACGAGGAGCTCAGCCACATCGCGCCGATGAACGCGCTGGACGCCGCGAAGGCCGTGTTCGACGTCATGCAGCGGCATATCCCCCGCGGCGAGCTGGACGACATCAAGCACATGCTGCCCGACCATGTGCGCGACCTGTTCCCCACGCCGCCCTCGGCCGGGTGATCACGGAGACCGGCCATGACGCTCACCCTCATCAGCCCTGCCTTCGCCGATGGCGACCGGCTGCCGGAGAAATACGCGCGGGGCGACCGCAATCTTTCGCCGCCGTTGCGCTGGCACGGTGCACCTGACGGCACGAGGAGTTTCGCGCTGTTGGTGGAGGACCCGGACGCCCCTGGCGGCACTTTCCGTCACTGGGCCATCTACAACCTAGACCCGGAGCGGACCGAACTGCACGAGAGCATCGAAACAGGCCCGGAGCGCGGTGATCTGCGGGTGGGCGTCAATGATTTCGGCAACCACTATTACGACGGCCCCGCGCCACCGCCGGGCGACCCGCCGCATCACTATCACTTCCGCCTGCTCGCGCTTGACGTGCCGAGCCTCAGCATTCCGGCCCAGGCTGGCGCAGACGAGATCGCCGACGAAGCGCGCAAGCACGTCATCGAGGAAGCCGAACTGGTGGCCACTTACGGGGGCTGAAGCCCGTCATCCCAAGGAGGACACGGAGATGAAGGTCCGTGAAGCCATGTCATCCGACACTCATGTGATCGATCCGAACACGACGATCCGCGACGCCTGCCAGGCGATGCGCGAGGACAATATCGGCTGCCTGCCCGTTTGCGAGAATGACCGGCTCATCGGAATGGTGACGGACCGCGACATTGCCATGCGCGCCGTCGCTACCAGTCATGCGCCGGGTACCACGTCGGTGCGCACGGTGATGTCCGATCACATCTTCTATTGCTACGATGATGTCGAGCTGGAGGAGGCTGCCAGGAGGATGGCCGAGCATCAGGTGCATCGGCTGCCGGTCATCAACCGCGACAAGCGGCTCGTCGGGATGCTGGCGCTGGCCGATCTCGCACGCAAGGACCCGGATGCGCTCAAGACGGCTTTCGTCGGGATCGCCGAGCCGACCGACCAGCCGCGGCGCTAACAAATTACACCCGGCTTTGCGGGCCGGGCAATTCATTCCAGTCCAGTCCAAGCGCGTCGACGACGCGCCTTACCTCGCGCTCATCAAGATCCATGCGCGAGGTGGAATCGTGCAGGACGGTGCGCTTGTCGCCGAGGCGAACGGTCACGGACGGCAAGCCGCCGCCCCGCTCGTGTTCATGCTCCTCGAAGGTACAGCCGCGTTCGCGAAGCCAGCGGCGGAATGTCTCGGGGGTCATGCGCGTCTCCCTTGCCTCATCTACGGGGAAACGCCGAGGCCGGGGCGCGCGTTCCCGTTTAGCCGACGGTGAGGGCGAGAAGCGCCATCCAGCCGCCGAGTTCACCGAACTGTTGGATCGCGCCGAGCACGTCGCCCGTCTGCCCGCCAATCTGCCGCCACGCAATGAGCGCGGGTATTGCCGCAACGGTGAGCGTCCCGATGACGGCGCCAATGCCCGCCACACCCAGCGGCGCGGCCGCCAGAAGCGTCAGCGCAAAGCCAACGCCGATCCGCCAGCGGTCGGGCGCGCCGGCCTCCTTGCCCAGCCCGTCCGTGCGCGCCGGCGGCATCAGGGCCATCGCCACCAGCATCGCCAGCCGGCTCGCGGCCCCAAGCGCCACCAGCGCGGCCAGCACCATGCCCATCGCGCCGATCTCCGCGATCGCCACCGTCTTGATCGCCACGACAAGGATCAGCGCCAGCACGCCGTAGCTGCCGGTCGCGCTGTCACGCATGATCTCCAGCTTGCGCGCGCGGTCGCCCCCGCCGCCCATGCCGTCGGCGAAGTCTGCCAGCCCGTCCTCGTGCAGCGCGCCGGTGACCAGCACGCCCGCCGCAATGGCGAACAGCGCGCAAATCAGCCCAGGCAGCGCGAGTGCCGCGCCGACGGCATAACCCAGCCAGGCGATCAGCCCGACCACCGCGCCGCAAATGGGAAACGCCCAGCCGGCCTGCGCGACCGTGGATGGCCGCGCCTCATCCAATGGGATAGGCAGGCGCGTCAGGAAAACGAAAGCCAACCGAAGTTCCGCTAGCCGTTGCGCCAGCGCCGTCATGCGCTGGTAACTCCGGCCTCTTCAAAGGTCGCCATGCCGTTGTGACAGGCGAGCGCCGCGCGCACCACGCCAAGCGCCAGCGCCGCGCCGGTGCCCTCGCCGACCCGCATGTCGACATCAAGGACCGGGCGTTTGCCCAGCGCCTGAAGCAGCCGGCGATGCCCGGGCTCTGCGCTGACATGGCCGATCAGCGCGTGATCGAGCAGACGCTCATCGACCGCATGCAGCACCGCTGCCGCCGACGTGCAGATGAACCCGTCGAGCAGGACGGGGGTGCGCCGCGCCCGCGCCGCCAGCACCGCCCCGCAGATCGCCGCCTGCTCGCGCCCGCCGAAGGTGCGGAGCACACTCACCGGATCACGCTCAGGGTGCAGCGTCAGCCCGGCCTCGATGGCCGCAATTTTGCGCGCCACGCCGGCGTCATCCGCGCCCGCGCCCGGCCCGACCCAGTCTTCCGCGCGCCCGCCGAACAGCGCGCAGGCGAGCGCCGCCGCGACCGTGGAGTTGCCGATGCCCATCTCGCCGAGGACGAGGATGTCCGCCTCGGCGTCCACCGCTTCCGCGCCGCGGTTGAGCGCCTCCCGGCACTCGGCTTCGCTCATTGCCGGCTCTGCGGTGAAGTCCCGCGTGGGCTTGTCGAGATCGAGCGGGATCACCGATAACTCCGCCCCGTTCACCCCGCAAAGCTGGTTGATCGCCGCGCCGCCCGCGCGGAAATTCTGCACCATCTGCGCTGTCACCACCTGCGGGAACGGATTGACGCCCTGCGCGCAGATGCCGTGATTACCCGCGAAGACGAGCGCCTGCGCCCGGTCGATCCTCGGGCGCGGTGTGCGCCGCCAGCCGGCCATGAACACGGCCAGATCCTCCAGCAGACCGAGCGAGCCGGGCGGCTTGGTCAGCGTATCCTGCCGCGCGCGGGCGGCCTGCGCGGCCGTGGCGTCGGATGTCGGCAGCTTGTCGACCAGCCCGGCGAGGCCGTCGAGGCTGGTCAGGCTAAATGGCATTGTCATTCGGTTTCACCCTTACAGGAATCCCCGACACGGTGAGATAAACGTCATCGACGGCCGCGGCGATCATCTGGTTGAGCTGCCCAGCGGCGTCGCGGTAAGCGCGGGCGAGGGCGTTTTCGGGCACGATGCCGCTGCCCACCTCGTTCGTTACGAACACCACCGGCGCGGACTGGCGCGGGACCGCTTCGACCAGTGCGCGGCCCTCGACTTCCCAATCCCGCTCGGCGAAAATAAGGTTGCTGAGCCAGAGCGTCAGGCAGTCGACGAGGCGCGGGGCGCCGTCCGTCGCGTCCAGCGCGCCGACGAGATCGAGCGGGGCTTCGCGCGTCGTCCAGCCGTCGCCGCGCCGCGCCCGATGCGCTTCAATGCGCGCGGCCATTTCCGCGTCTTGCGCCTCGGCTGTGGCGACATAGACGGCTTGCGGCCCCATCGCCTCTACAAGCCCCTCGGCAAAGGCGCTCTTGCCTGATCGCGCACCGCCCGTCACGAGTATCGACTTCGACATGGTTTCATGAGAAAGCAGAATCCGCGCAGAAAGGGAAGATCGCGTGTCCATCGAACTGTCGCAGCCGGGCTTGTTGTTGATCCGCCATGCGCCGTCGGAGCCGCAAGGACGGCTGCACGGGCGCGTCGATGTGCCCGCGCGGATTGATGGCGAGGCAGGGATCCCGACGCTGCGTGAACTGCTGGGCGGGGTGGAGCGGCGCGTGAGCAGCCCGGCGCGGCGGTGCCGGGAGACGGCGGCGGCGATCTGGCCCGACGGCCCGGCGGCGGAGGTGGATGCGCGGCTGTGGGAGCAGGACTTTGGCGAATGGGATGGAAAGGCGTTCTCGGAAATCCCGGACCTTGGCCCGCTGCCCCCCGAAACGCTCGCCGCGCACCGCCCGCCCGGCGGCGAGAGTTTCGACGATCTGGTTCGCCGCACCGCCCCCGCGATCCGGTCGATCGCCGAACAGGACCCTGATGCGCCCGTCGCGGTCATCGCCCATGCCGGGACCATCCGGGCCGCGCTGGCGATGGCGCTCGGGGCGAACGGGCCGGCGCTCGGCTTCGAGGTGGCGGCGCTTTCCGTCACGCGTCTACGGCTCCTCCCATCGGGCGACTTCACCATCGACTGCACGAATTGGCGTCCGGCATGACGATGGCTGGTGCCATGATCGTTGCGCTGGCGCTCGATGCGCTGGTCGGCTGGCCGGACCGGCTCTATGCGCGGATCGGGCATCCGGTGACGTGGCTTGGCGCGCTGATTGACGCTCTGGATGCGCGGTTTAACCGCGAGGACAGGGACGCGCGGTCACGGCGGCTGGCAGGGGCTGGCGTCACCTTTGGGATTACGGCGCTGGCCATCCTCATCGGGGCGGTGCTCCAGGCGCTCGCGCCGGAGGGCGGCGCGAGCGTGCTGCTCGTCGGCGTGCTGGCCTGGCCGCTGGTGGCCGCGCGGTCGATGTACGACCACGTCACCGATGTCGCACGTCCGCTTGCGGCCGATGACATTGATGGGGCGCGCCAAGCCGTCTCGATGATCGTCGGGCGTGACCCGAATCAACTCGACTCTGCCGGCATCCGGCGCAGCACGCTGGAGAGCCTCGCTGAGAACACCTCGGACGGGATTGTCGCACCGCTGTTCTATGGCGTCGTCTTTGGCCTTCCGGGCATCATGACCTACAAGGCGATCAACACGCTGGATTCGATGATCGGGCATCGCAACGGGCGCCATGAGGATTTCGGCGGGACCGCCGCGCGGCTCGATGATGTTGTCAACCTGATCCCCGCGCGTCTGACAGGGCTGATTTTTGCGCTGATCTCGCGCCAGCCATGGACTGCGCTGCAGGTGATGTGGCGGGATGCGGCGAACCATCGCTCGCCCAATGCCGGATGGCCGGAGGCGGCGCTGGCCGGGGCGCTGGGCGTGCGACTGTCGGGGCCGCGCATCTATGGCGACCGCGTGGCAGACGAGCCGTGGCTAAATAGCGGCGCGGACGATCCGACGGATGGCGACCTGACGGAGGGGCTGGGGCTGTTCCGCCGGGCGATGTTCGCGGTCGCCGGTCTGCTGGCGGTTCTGGCGCTGATCTGAGGAGCGACATGCGCGATCACGGCGGAAACCTGGACGCGGCGATGGCGCGCTATGGCGGCGCGGCGGGTGACTGGATCGACCTGTCGACGGGCATCAATCCGCGGCCGTATCCAGTCCCCGACATTCCCGCGTCAGCCTGGGCGGCGCTGCCGACCGAGGCGGACATGGCGGCGCTCGGTGAAGCGGCCGCGCGGGCTTATGGCGCGGCGTGCAAAATCGCGCCGGTGGCGGGGGCACAGGCGGCGATCCAGATGATCCCGGCGCTGATGTCGCCCGGCAAAGCGCGGGTGCTCGGTCCAACCTATAACGAGCACGCAGGGGCGTTGCGCGCGGCCGGTTGGGACGTGCAGGAAGTCAGGCATAAGGATGATCTGGCGGGTGCAGACCTAGCCGTCCTCGTTAACCCGAACAACCCGGATGGGCGGCGGCACGCGCCGGAGACGCTGCTGACGCTGGCGGAGCGGGTTGGGCTGCTTGTGGTCGATGAGAGCTTCGTGGAGACTGCGCCGGAGCTGTCGGTGATCCCGTATCTTACGAGCGAGAGCGAGCGCATCGTCGCGCTGCGCTCCTTCGGCAAGTTCTTCGGGCTGGCGGGGCTGCGGCTTGGCTTCGCGACGGGCTGCCAGCATCATATCAACAAGCTGCGTGAGATGGCGGGGCCGTGGCCGGTCTCCGGCCCGGCGATCACCATCGGCTGCGCCGCGCTCAATGATACCGCATGGCAGGAGGCGACGCGCGCGCGCCTCGGATCAGTCGCTGCGCGGCTGGACCAGCTCGCTGAAGCGGCGGGCTGGGCTGTGGTTGGCGGGACGCCGTTGTTCCGCCTCTACGAGACCGGCGATGCGGCGGCGGCGCAGGCGCGGCTTGCCCGCGCGCAGGTCTGGTCGCGGACATTCCCGTATTCGCGCGGCTGGCTGCGGCTCGGTCTGCCCGACGGCGCGGCGCAATGGGCGCGGGTCGAGGCCGCGCTTGCTTAGCCAACGTTTGAATCAGTCAGAGTTGTGACACCTTTGTCATTGCCGGGCTTGACCCGGCAATCTGTCACTCCGTCATGACCGAGCGCGTTCATGGATGCCCGTGTCAAGCACGGGCATGACGTTGACCTGATTGGCTCGCGGTTCTCTAGGCGGCGATGTCGAACAGCCCCGCGACGTCCAGATGCGCCTCCATGTGGTCCGCGAGGGTATCCAGCGTGCGCTCGACAGTCTCGGCGTAGGAGGCTGCTGCCGGCGCGGCGCCCAGCGCGCTGAGATAGGATGCGCGGAAGCCGTCGTCGCAAAACATGCCGTGCAGGTAGCTGCCTGCCACGCGGCCGTCGGCGCTGACCGCACCTTCGGCTCGCCCCTCGACATGCGCGAAGGGGCGCCCGCAGTCCGGCCCCGTCGTCTGCCCGATATGGATTTCGTAGCCGCTGAAGGCTGCGCCCGTCGCGGCGTGAACCGCCCGTGTCTCGGTAAGGCGCTTTTCCGGCGTCATGGTCGTCTCGATGTCGAGCAGGCCAAGCCCCGGCGTGTCGCCCGGGGCACCTTCCAGCCCGTCGGGGTCGCGCACCACTCGCCCAAGCATCTGGTAGCCGCCGCAAATGCCCAGCACCTGGCCGCCGCGCCGCACATGCGCCGCGAGGTCGACATCCCAGCCCTGACGCCGCACGAGGTCCAGATCGGCGCGGGTCGCCTTGCTGCCCGGCAGGATGACGAGGTCCGCATCGCCGGGGATCGGCTGGCCCGCGCGCAGCATGGTCAGGCGCACATCCGGCTCCTGCGCCAGCGGGTCTAGATCGTCGAAATTGGCGATGCGCGAAAGGCCGAGGCAGACGATATGAAGTTTGCCGCTGCCGCGCCCCGGCGCGATATCCAGCGCGTCCTCCGCCGGCAGCCGCCACGCATCGGCGAAATAGGGCAGCACGCCGAAGCCGCGCCAGCCCGTGCGCGCTTCGATCAGGGCATAACCGTCATCGAACAGGCTCGGGTCGCCGCGAAACTTGTTGATCAGGAAGCCCGCGACGAGGGCCGCATCGGCCGGGTCCATTACGGCCTGCGTCCCGATAATCTGCGCGATCACCCCGCCCCGGTCGATGTCTCCGGCCAGCACCACCGGCACCTCCGCCGCCCGCGCAAAGCCCATATTGGCGATGTCGCCAGCGCGCAGATTGACCTCCGCCGGGCTGCCCGCGCCCTCAATGACGATCAGATCATTGTCCACCTTCAGCCGCGCGAAGCTCTCCAGAACCTTTTCCAGAAGCTGGGGTTTCAGCGCCTTGTAGTCCCGCGCCCGCACGGTCGTCAGCTTACGGCCCTGCACGATCACCTGCGATCCGGTGTCGGTCTCGGGCTTCAGGAGGACAGGGTTCATGTCGATGACGGGCGGCTGCCCGCAGGCCTGCGCCTGAAGCGCCTGCGCGCGACCGATCTCGCCGCCATCGGTGGTGACGGCGGCGTTGTTCGACATGTTCTGCGGCTTGAACGGCGCTACGCGAAGTCCACGCCGGCGCGCAACCCGGCACAGCCCGGCAACGAGAAGCGATTTCCCGACATTCGAGCCGGTGCCCTGGATCATCAGCGCGCGGGGCATGGGCGATCAGAACTCCACGCCCGGCTGCGCCTTGATGCCGTCGCGGAACGGGTGCTTGACCAGGCTCATTTCGGTGACGAGGTCTGCCGCCTCGATGAGCTCCGGCTTGGCGTTGCGCCCGGTCAGGATCACGTGCGTCATCTCCGGCTTTTCGTTCAGGAGGAAAGTCACGACCTCGTCGATATCGAGGTAATCATAGCGCAGCGCGATGTTGATCTCGTCCAGCAGGACCATGCGCATCTCGGGATCGCGGATAAATGCCTTCGCCTGCTCCCACCCTGACTGGGCGGCCGCGATGTCGCGCTCGCGGTCCTGCGTGTCCCAGGTGAAGCCCTCGCCGGAGACGACGAACTTGCATTCGTCCGGGAACCGCTCGCGCAGGAATTCGCGCTCGCCCGTGCTCCATGTCCCCTTGATGAACTGCACGACCGCGCAAGGCATGCCGTGCGCGATGCACCGCATGATCATGCCGAAGGCGGACGACGACTTGCCTTTGCCCGCGCCGGTGTGAACGATGATCAGGCCCTTTTCCTGAGTCTTGGTGGCCATCAGCTTCTCGCGCGCCGCCTTGATCTTCTGCATCTTCTCCTTGTGGCGCTCGTTGACGTCGTCCATCGCCTACCTCTCGTTCTTGACAAAGCTGCGCGGGATCGAAAACATACCGCGACGCTGGTGCTTGTTGAAGACAAGTGAAAAGGGAATGCGCCGGGAACCATGCGGTCCTTAAGCGCAGCCGCCCCCGCGACCGTGATCGGAGAGGGCATCCATTGGCCACTGGCTGAAAGGGCTGGGAAGGCCGGATGACCGCAGGAGCCTAAGGCTCCGGGATCCGTAAGCCGGGAGACCTGCCAGCGACATAAACGTGAACCGGACGGGGGTATCCGGTGACGGGTTAGGGCCTCAGCTTTGCCCGCCATCCACCCTTGTCCCTCGTTCGAAGGGGCAACTCGTTGACGCACGCATATCTTCGCCCAAAAGGATACAGCCGGGAGGCGCGGCGATGAGCGACGCCGTGGAACTTCTGGTGTGCACGACCTGCCGCTGTGGCCAGCCGAAAGAGGCGGAAGCGCCGCGGCCCGGCGCGCAACTTTACGAGGCGCTGAGTGAACAGCCGCTGCCCGAGGGCGTGAAGCTGCGCCCGGTCGAGTGCCTGTCCAACTGCTCGCAGGGCTGCACGATCGGCCTGCGCGGGCCGGGGCGCTGGACCTATGTCTATGGTGGGCTGGAGCCGGAGGCGCATGTTGGTGTCATCCTCGACGGGCTGGCGCGCTACCTCACCGCGCCGAACGGCATCATCCCCTGGCGCGAGCGCCCGGAGCATTTCAAGCGCAACTGCGTTGTCCGCATTCCCCCGATGGAGGCCGCCCATGCCTGATCTCGCCAAGCTGCCCGTTACGGTCATCACCGGCTTTCTCGGCTCCGGCAAGACGACGCTCATCAGCCAGCTCATGCAGAACCCGCAGGGCAAGCGGCTTGCGGTCATCGTCAACGAGTTCGGCGATGTCGGCGTCGACGGGGACATCCTCAAGGCCTGCGCGATCCCCGACTGCCCGGCTGAGAACATCATGGAGCTGGCGAACGGCTGCATCTGTTGCACGGTGGCCGACGACTTCATTCCGACGATCGAGTCGCTCTTGTCGCTCGACCCGCGCCCCGAGCACATCCTGATCGAGACCTCCGGGCTGGCGCTGCCCAAGCCGCTCCTGAAGGCGTTCGACTGGCCGGATATCCGCTCGCGTATCACGGTGGACGGCGTCGTTGCGCTGGCCGATGCGGAGGCCGTGGCAGCGGGCCGTTTCGCGCCGAATGTCGATGCGGTCGAAGCGCAGCGGCTGGCTGATGACAGCCTGGATCACGAAACGCCGCTGTCGGAGGTTTTCGAGGACCAGATCGCCTGCGCGGATATCGTGCTGCTGACCAAGCCGGACCTCGCGGGGGAAGAGGGGGTCGCCAAGGCCCGCGCCACGATCGAGGAGACAGCGCATCGCCCGCTACCCGTGGTCGAGGTCAGCGAGGGCAAGGTCGACCCGCGCGTCATCATCGGGCTGGAGGCCGCCGCCGAAGACGACATGGATGCGCGTCCCTCGCACCACGACGCGCCGCACGATGATCACGACCACGAGGAGTTTGACAGTATCGTCGTGCCGCTGCCCGAGCAGGCCGACCCCGACACGCTGGCCGAACGTATCGCCCGGCTCGCCAATGAGCGGGACATCTTGCGGGTGAAGGGATACGCCGCCGTGGCGGGCAAGCCGATGCGCCTGATGGTGCAGGCGGTCGGCGGACGCGTGCGCACGCAATACGACCGGATGTGGCGGCCCGACGAACCCCGCGCGGGCCAGCTTGTCCTGATCGCCGAGCATGACCGCATTGACGAGTCCGCGATCCGCGCCGCGCTGAGCGAGTAGGCTTAGCTCATGCATGTCATCTTTCGCGAGTCCCACGGCCTGGAGGAAACCGAGACGCCGACCGATCTGGGCCAGAGCCCGGCCGATCTGGTCGTACTCTCCTTTTCCGACAGCGATCTGGGCGCGTTCGCGGCCGGGTGGCATCGTGCCAAGGCGAGCGGGGCGGCCCTGCCGAGCCTGCGGCTGGCAAACCTTGCCGCGCTGAAGCATCCGCTTTCCGTCGACACATATATCGAGCAGACTCTGACGGCTGCGAAAGGAATCCTGGTCCGGCTGATCGGCGGGGTGCCATACTGGTCGTATGGCTTGCAGCAGGTTAAGGCGCTGGCGCGTGAGAAGGGCATCGCGCTCGCGGTCCTGCCGGCTGATGGGCGGCCCGATCCGCGCCTGGGCGAGGTCTCGACCGTGCCGGAGTCCACGCTTCGGCGGCTGACCGAACTGTGCGATACGGGCGGCGAGGTCGCGGCGCAGGCGGCGCTGGCGCAGCTCGCGCTGGCTGCCGGGCTTTACGCCGGGCCGGTGACGGGGGCAAAGGCGGTGCCGATGGTCGGGGCGTGGACGCCGGAGCATGGGGCGTGCTGTCCGCTCGCGGCGTTTCCGGTGGGGAGCGCGCGCCCGCGTATCCTCGTGACGTTCTACCGCGCCTACCTGACGGCGGCTGACCTTGGGCCGGTGAAGGCGCTGTTCGAGAGCTTTCGCGCGCGCGGCTTCGATGTCGCCGGGCTGTTCGCGCCCTCGTTAAAGGCGCCAGAGCCTGCCGGCTGGATGGCGCGGCAGGTGGCGTTCGCGCAGCCCGCCGCAATCGTCAACGTGACCTCGTTCTCCGGCAAGGGGGATGACGGCACCTCGCCTCTGGATGCTGCCGGCGTGCCGGTTTTCCAGATGGCGCTGGCGACCTCGACGGAGGAAGCCTGGGCGGAGTCCGAGCGCGGGCTGTCGCCGCCCGATCTGGCGATGCATGTCGTGCTGCCGGAGGTGGACGGGCGCGTCTTTGCGGGTGTTGGCTCGTTCAAGGAGCCGGGCGCGTTTGATGAGGCGCTGCAATTCTCGCGCTACTGCCACAAGCCGCAGGCCGAGCGCGTTGACGCGATCGCGGAGCGGGTCGCGCGCTGGGTCGCGCTTGCCGAGAAGCCGGCAGCAGAGAAGCGCCCGGCGCTGGTGCTCTCGACCTATCCGGGCAAGGACTGGAACATGGCCCATGCGGTTGGGCTGGACGCGATCGCGTCGGCCGAGGCGATCTTGAGCGATCTGGGCGCGGCGGGCTACGCGGTCGCGGATGGGCCGGCGCTCGAAGCCGCGCTGTCCCGGGAGACGATTGCCTGGCCGCTGGAGGCCTACCGCGCGGCGCTGGAGACGCTGCCGGCGAAGCTGCAGACCGATCTCGCCGCAGCCTGGGGCGCGCCGGAGGATGACCCTGCTTGCCGCGACGGTACATTTCGTTTTTCCGCGACGCGACGGGGATCGGCGCTGGTCGCGCTGCAGCCCGAGCGCGGCGCACCTGAACGCCGCTACGACGACTACCACGACATTTCCCGCGTACCGCGCCATGCCTATGTCGCCTTCTACCTCTGGCTGCGCCACGCGCTCGGCTGCGACGCGCTCATCCATATCGGCGCGCATGGCACCCTCGAATGGCTGCCGGGCAAGTCGGTCGCGCTGTCGGGCGATTGCTGGCCCGAGGCGCTGATCGGCGATATGCCGGTGATCTACCCGTTCATCGTCAACGACCCCGGCGAGGCGGCGCAGGCCAAGCGCCGGATCGGCGCGGTCACGCTGGGCCATGTGCCGCCGCCGCTGTGCACGAGCGGCGCGCCGGAGCGGTTTTCCAGGCTGGAAGCGCTGCTGGACGAGTTCTCCAACGCCGACGGGCTAGACCCGAAGCGCCGCGACCGACTGCAGACCGACATCCGCGAGGAAGCGCGCGCGCAGGGCGTTGAAGCCGATCTCGGGCTGGACGAAGCAGCCTGCCCGGCGGAGGCTATTACGCGGATCGACCGCTTCGTCTGCGACGTGAAGGAGAGCCAGTTCAGCGACGGCCTGCATGTCTGGGGGCGGATGCCGGAAAGGCCCGGCCCGTTCGATGTGCGCCAGTCGGTGGGCGACGAGCGCCGCGCGCTGCTCGACGCGCTCTCCGGCCGGCGTATCCCGGCTGGCCCGTCCGGTTCGCCCTATCGCGGGCGCAACGACGTGCTGCCCACGGGCCGCAACCTGTTCACAACCGATCCGCGCGCCGTGCCGACCCGCTCGGCCTATGCGCAGGGCGTCAAGCTCGGCGAGGAGCTGGTGCGCCGGCACCTGCAGGACCACGGCGACTGGCCCCGCGGCCTTGTCGTCGATCTCTGGGGGTCGGCGACCATGCGCACGGCCGGCGAAGACTTCGCGATGGCGCTGCACCTGCTCGGCGTCAAGCCGGTCTGGGATGACGGCTCGGAGCGCGTCTCGGGCATCGAGGTGCTGCCGATCGCCATGCTGGAGCGTCCGCGCATCGACGTGACGCTGCGCGTCTCCGGCCTTTTCCGCGACGTGTTCCCGACGCTCTCGGCGCTCTACCAGCAGGCGATCCGTGCGCTCGCCGCCCGCGACGAGCCGGCGGACTGGAATCCCTATGCCGGGCAGGACACAGGCGCGCGCGTCTATGGGCCGAAGCCGGGC
This sequence comes from Dichotomicrobium thermohalophilum, assembly GCF_003550175.1. Taxonomy (NCBI): domain Bacteria; kingdom Pseudomonadati; phylum Pseudomonadota; class Alphaproteobacteria; order Hyphomicrobiales; family Hyphomicrobiaceae; genus Dichotomicrobium; species Dichotomicrobium thermohalophilum. The sequence goes on along the minus strand of NZ_QXDF01000005.1, from coordinate 61,627 downwards.
AGCTACGGCCTTGGCATGGGCAGGGCGATCGAGGACTACACGCCAGAAGGCCGCCGCGCCGCTGGCGAGGCGTGGCTGGCGGCCAGCGCCTGGGCGCTCGACGGCGACAGCGCCACGCGCGACGATGACGGCATCGCCCGCCAGGTGGCCAATGCCGACAGCTTCGTCCACACGCAGGACCTGCCCGAGACCGACCTGCTGATGGCCGCCGACTACGCCACGCATGAAGCCGGCTTCGCCGCAGCGCAGGCGGTCACGGGCGGCAACGCCGCGCTCTATCACATCGATAACGCCGACCCGGGCAACCCGCGCGCCCGCACGCAAGCCGAGGAGATCGCTCGCGTGGTCCGTGCCCGCGCATCCAATCCGGAGTGGATCGCGGGCATGAAGCGCCACGGCTTTCGCGGCGCGGCGGAAATCGCGGCGACGCTGGAGCATATGGCCGCATTTGCGCATCTGTCCGGGCAGGTCGGCTCGCACCTGTTCGACACATTCTTCGACGCCACGCTGGGCGATGACGACGTGACAGCCTTCATGGACGAAGCCAACCCGCAGGCGCTGGAGGCGATGCGCGCGCGCTTTGCCGCGCTGCGCGAGGCGGGGCTGTGGCAGACGCGGCGCAATTCGATCCTCGCGGCGCTGGAGGACTGCGCGTGACGGTGATGGTGAAAGGATGGTGCCCCAGCGCTTACCGCCCGATGATGTCCGGGGACGGGCTGATCGTGCGGGTGCGGCCGCATGCCGGACGGCTGGACCGCGCGCAGGTCATCGGCCTGTGCGAGGCGGCGGCGCAATACGGCAACGGGATCATCGACCTGACCAATCGTGCGAATCTGCAAATTCGCGGCGTGGCGCAGGAAGATCATGCGGCGCTTGTAGAGGCGCTTTCGGTGTTCGGCCTGCTGGATGCCGACCCGGTGCGCGAGGCACGGCGCAATATCATCGTCGCGCCGGACTGGCGCGCGGGCGATGCCACGGCGCGGCTGGCGGAGAAGATGGCGCAACGGCTGGGCGAGTTGCCCGCGCTGCCGGGCAAGTTCGGTTTCGCGGTCGATGCCGGGGACGGTTCGATCCTCCGCGATACACCCGCCGACATCCGCATCGAGCGCGGCGCGGGGGGCGGGCTGATCGTCCGCGCGGACGGCGCGGCGCAGGGCTGCCCCGTCGCCGAAAGCGAGGCGATCGACGCGGTGGTCGCGCTCGCGCACTGGTTCGCGGCGCGCGGCGAAGAGCGACGAATGGCGCGGCTGTTGCGCTCCGTCCCGTTGCCGCAGGCGTGGCAGAGCGAGCCGCCCGCTTCGCCGCGCGCAAAGCCCAGACCGGGCGATGACATTGGCGGGCCTGTGCTGGGTGCGCCGTTCGGCCAGCTTCCTGCCGAGGCGCTAGCCGACGTGACGGTGGAAAGCCGCGCGGCGGCGCTGCGCGTCACGCCGTGGCGGCTGTTCGCGCTGGAAGGCGTTCGCGCGCTGCCCGCGCATCCGTTCATCGACGCGCCGGATGATCCGCTTCTGCGCGTGGATGCCTGCCCCGGCGCACCGGCCTGCTCGGCCGCGACAGTGGAAACCCGCAGGCTCGCCCGCGCGCTCGCTGGCCGTGTTGACGGCGACCTGCACGTCTCAGGCTGCGAAAAGGGCTGTGCGCGCCCGCGCGCGGCGGATGTCACGCTGGTCGGGCGCGATGGCGGCTTCGATCTCGTGCACGGCGGCAAGCCGGGTGATGCGCCGACGCGGCGCGGCCTGACGCCCGAGGCCCTCGCCAGCGGTGCGGAGCTGCCGTGATGCCCCACGTCTACGAGACAGACGGCGCGGCGATCTATCGCCAATCCTTCGCAACCATCCGGGCGGAGGCCGACCTCGCGCGCTTCGACGCGCTGGAAGAGCCGGTGGCTGTGCGAATGATCCATGCCGCCGGTCTGGTTGAGCTCGCGCGCGACATCCATTTTTCGCCCGGTTTCGTGGAGACGGCGCGCGCGGCGTTGGAGGATGGCGCGCCGATCCTGTGCGACACGCGCATGGTCAGCGAGGGTGTCACGCGGAAGCGGTTGCCGGCGGAGAATGCGGTGATCTGCACGCTGGGCGATGAGCGCGTCCCCGCGCTGGCGCAGGAACTGAACACCACACGTTCGGCGGCGGCGCTGGAGATGTGGCGGCCGCGGCTGAAGGGTGCGGTGGTGGCCATCGGCAACGCGCCCACCGCGCTGTTCCACCTGCTCAACATGCTGGAAGACCCGGCCTGCCCGCGCCCGGCGGCGATCATTGGCTGTCCGGTTGGCTTTGTCGGCGCGGTGGAGTCGAAAGACGCGCTCTGGACCGACCGGCCCGCACCGTGCTGCATCGTGCGTGGGCGGCTGGGCGGAAGCGCGATAACGGTCGCGGCCGTCAACGCGATCGCGAGTGCGGCCGAATGACAATGGGTACGATCTACGGCGTCGGCCTGGGACCCGGCGATCCCGACCTGATGAGCCGGAAAGCTGACAGCCTGATCCGCGCGGCGCGGCATGTCGCCTATTTCCGAAAGGCGGGCCGGGCCGGACACGCGCGGCGCATCGTCGAGGGGATGCTGCACGCTGATGCACGGGAACACCCGATGGAATACCCGGTCACGACGGAGATTTCATTCCACGACCCGGCCTATAAAGACATGCTGTCCGCGTTCTATGCCGAGTGCACGGCGCATCTGCGTGGCCTCGCCGCGGCGGGCGAGGATGTCGTGGTGCTGTGCGAGGGCGACCCGTTCTTCTACGGCTCGTTCATGCACCTCCATGAGCGGCTTAAGGACGACGTGCCGGTCGAGGTCGTTCCGGGCATCACCGGCATGTCGGGTGCCTGGACGGCGACAGGCATCCCCGTGACCTGGGGAGATGATGTGCTCGTCGTGCTGACCGGCACGCTGCCCGAAGATGAGCTGACCCGGCGCATCGCTGAGGCAGACGCGCTTGTCGTCATGAAACTCGGGCGCAACCTCGACAAGGTCCGCCGCGCGCTGGCCGCGACTGGGCGGCTGGAGGCGGCCTGGCTGATCGAATACGCGACCATGCCGAACCAGACCGTGCGCCGGCTGACCGAGGCGCCGAGCAAACCCGCGCCCTACTTCTCCATGATCGTCGTGCACGGGCAGGGGCGGCGGCCATGAGGGGATGGTTGGCAATCGCGGGGCTCGGGCCGGGCGCGGATGCGTTGATGACGCCGGAGGTCGCGCAGGCGCTGGAAGCGGCGAGCGACGTGGTTGGGTATGCGCCTTATGTTGCGCGGGTGCCGGAGCGGGCCGGGCAGGCGCGGCACGCCAGCGACAATCGCGTCGAGCTGGACCGCGCGCGCGAGGCGTTGCGCATGGCCGCCGAGGGGCGGCGCGTGGTGGTTGTATCGTCGGGCGATCCCGGCGTGTTCGGCATGGCCGCGGCGGTGTTCGAGGCGCTGGAGGCGGAGCCGGCGTGGCGCGATTTGGACATTCACGTATTGCCCGGCGTCACGGCGATGCTCGCGGCGGCGGCGCGGGCGGGCGCGCCGCTCGGGCACGACTTCTGCGCCATCAACCTGTCGGACAATCTGAAGCCGTGGGCGCTGATCGAAAAGCGGCTCCGGCTGGCGGCGGAGGCCGACTTCGCCATGGCGCTTTATAATCCACGCTCCAAGGCGCGGCCGGAAGGCTTCGCGCGCGCTCTGGCCGTGCTGGGTGAGGCGTGCGAGCCGGAGCGGCCCATCATCTTTGCCCGCGCGGTCAGCACGTCGGAGGAGCAGATCGATATTGTGCGCCTGCGCGACGCCGCGCCGGAGATGGCCGACATGCGCACGGTCGTGATCGTCGGCTCCAGCCGCTCGCGCATCATCAAGCGCGCGGGCCGCCCGTTCGTCTACACGCCCAGATCGGTGCCGGCATGATCGATCCAGTCGAGCACAGCCTCCGGCGTTGTCACCTCCCGCCGCTCGGGCAAGGGCGGGCGCGCGATCATTATGACGGGCAGGCCCAGCGCCCGCGCCGCGTCCAGCTTGGCCCGCGCGCCGCTGCCGCCGGCGTTCTTTGCGACGATCAACTCGATGCCGTGCTCGCGCAGCAGCGCCGTATCGCCCTCCACAGTGAACGGCCCGCGCGAAACCACGATGGAATGACGCGGCAGGGGCGGCGGGGTCTCGGGCGGGTCGACGAGGCGGAGCAAGTAGGCGTGCTGCGGCTGCGCGGCGAATTCGGCAAGGTGCATGCGCCCGATCGGCAGCATAACGCGGCGCGGGGGCCCGGCCAGCGCGGCAACGGCGGCTGGGATGTCGGGCACTTCGCGCCAGTCATCGCCGGGGCCGGGCGTCCAGGCCGGGCGCGTCAGCGCCACGAGCGGCACGCCGGTCTGCGCACAGGCCTCCATGGCGTTGCGGCTCATCTGCGCGGCGAAGGGGTGGGTGGCGTCGACCACATGCGTGATGGCGTTCGCGCGCAGGTATTCCGCCAGCCCGCCCGCGCCGCCAAAGCCGCCGACCCTGCGCGGGATGGGCAGGTCGCGCGGGCGCTCCACCCGGCCGGCGTAGGAGATCACCGCGTCGATCCCGCGCGCGGCGACGGCGCGGGCGAGCGCACTGGCCTCGCTGGTGCCGCCGAGGATCAGGAGTTTGACGCGCATGGCTGAGGCTCCGTGGCTCACCATCATCGGGATCGGCGAGGATGGACCGGATGGCCTGCCGCCGGCAAGCATGGCGGCGTTGGAGGCCGCCGAGATCGTCATGGGGCCGAAACGGCATCTCGGCTTGTTGCCGCCGCTGCGCGCGGAGGTCATCGAATGGCCCGTGCCGTTTGCGGAAGGGCTGCCGCTGCTGATGCGCTTTCGGGGTCAGCGCGTGGCGGTGCTGGCCTCGGGCGATCCTTTCTGGCATGGGGCGGGATCGGTGCTGGCGCGGCATTTTGAGGCGGGCGAGTGGCGCGCGCTGCCCGCGCCGTCGAGCGCGTCCTTGGCCGCTGCCCGGCTCGGCTGGCCGCTGGAGCGGGTGACGTGCTTTGGGCTGCATGCCGCTCCGTTGATGCGCCTGCGCCCGCATCTCGCGCCGGGGGCGCGGCTGATCGTGCTGCTGCGCGACGGCGAGGCGGTGGGCGCGCTGGCGGAATGGCTGACGGCGCAGGGCTTCGGCGCGAGCACGCTCTGCGTGATGGAGGCGCTGGGCGGGCCTCGCGAGCGCATCCGGCAGGCGCGGGCGGATGAGATGGCGTTTGCCGACATCGCGCATCCGGTCTGCGTGGCGCTGGAAGTCGCGGGCGAGGGCGCGGTGGTCTCGGCCACACCGGGCCGGCCCGACGACCTGTTCGACCATGACGGGCAGATCACCAAGGCGCCTGTGCGCGCGCTGACGCTGGCGGCGCTGGCCCCCCGCGCGGGCGAGCACCTGTGGGATATCGGCGCGGGGTCGGGCGCGATCAGCATCGAATGGCTGCTGGCGCATCCGCAGACTACCGCCACGGCGATCGAGGCGGTGCCGGAGCGGGCGGCGCGCGCGCGGGCGAATGCCGAGCGGCTGGGCGTGGACCGGCTGGAGGTTGTCGAGGGGCGCGCGCCGGAGGCGCTTGAGGGCTCGGCTGCGCCCCAAGCGGTGTTCATCGGCGGCGGGCTGTCGGAGGCGCTGCTGGCGGATTTGTGGGCGCGGCTGCCAGAGGGCGCGCGCATCGTCGCGAACGCGGTGACGCTGGAATCCGAGGCGCTGCTGGCGCGCTGGCACGCGGCGCAGGGCGGCCGGCTGATGCGCTTCGACATTTCCGAGGCCGCGCCGCTGGGCAGCAAGCGCGGCTGGCGCGCGGCCTATCCGATTGTGCAATGGAGCGTGATGCGATGATCGTGGCGGGTTTCGGCTTTCGCGCGGCGGCGACGGCGGACAGTTTGCGCGATGCGCTGGCGCACGCGGCGGGCGAGCGCAAAGTCACGGCCTTCGCCGCGCCTGAGGATAAAGCGCAGGCGGCCTGCCTGAGCGAATTGGCAAGGGAGATGGGCGTGAGCGTCCGCGCCATCTCGGCCAATGACCTGAGCCGCCAGCAAACTCCGACCGAAGCGCCCCGCGTGCGCGCCGCGCGCCACACCGGCAGCGTCGCCGAAGCCGCCGCGCTCGCCGCCGCCGGGCCGGGCGCTCGCCTGCTCGCTCCGCGCCACATCTCCGCCGACCGCTTGGCAACCTGCGCCATCGCGATAGGGGAGGGCGCATGACCGTGCACTTCATCGGCGCCGGGCCGGGTGCGCCGGACCTTTTGACCTTGCGCGGGCGCGATCTGATCGCGTCCTGTCCGGTGTGCCTGTACGCGGGTTCGCTGGTTCCCGAAGGCGTGCTGGCGCATTGCCCACCGGGTGCGCGCATCGTTAACACCGCGCCGCTCGATCTTGATGCGATCATCGCCGAATGCCGCGCGGCGCACGAGGCGGGCCATGACGTCGCGCGGCTGCATTCGGGGGACGTGTCGATCTGGTCCGCGATGGGCGAGCAGATCCGCCGGTTGCGCGCGGAAGGCATCCCGGTGAGCGTGACGCCGGGCGTGCCGTCCTTCTCAGCCGCTGCCGCCGCGTTGGAGGCGGAACTGACGCTGCCGGGGCTGGCGCAATCGGTGGTGCTGACGCGCACGCCGGGCCGCGCCTCGGCCATGCCGGAAGGCGAGACTCTACGCAACTTCGCGGCAACGGGCGCGACGCTAGCGATCCACCTGTCGATCCATAACCTCGCGGAGGTCGTGGCCGATCTCCTGCCCGCTTATGGGCCGGACTGCCCGGTCGCCGTGGTCTACCGCGCAAGCTGGCCGGAGCAGCGCATCGTTCGCGCGACACTTGCGGAAATCGAGGCCGCGCTGGGCGAGGGGATCGAGCGCACCGCGCTGATCCTCGTCGGCCCGGCGCTGGCGGGCGAAGGCTTCGACGACAGCCGGCTTTACGCCGCCGATTACGACCGCCGTTTCCGCCCCCGCAGCGCAAATGGAGGCGCGACATGAGCATTCCCGGCCTGATGATCTCCGCGCCCAGCTCCGGCACCGGCAAGACGACCGTGATGCTCGGCCTGCTCCGCGCGCTGGCCGAGGACGGGCTGAGCGTCCAGCCGTTCAAGAGCGGGCCGGATTACATCGACCCCGCGTTTCACCGCGCCGCCGTCGGGCGCGATTCGTTCAATCTCGACACATGGGCGATGGATGAGCGGCTGCTCGCGGCGATCGCGGCGCAGGCCGAAGGCGCGGATATTATCGTCGCGGAAGGCTCGATGGGGCTTTACGACGGCGTGGCGACGCGCGGGGCGACCGGTTTCGGATCGAGCGCAGAGACGGCGGCGCGCATGGGCTGGCCGGTGGTGCTGGTGCTTGATGTCGGTGGGCAGGCGCAGTCGGCAGCGGCGACGGCGCTTGGCTTTGCGCGCTACTGGCCGGACCTGCCTCTGGCGGGCGTGATCCTCAACCGCGTGGCGAGCCCGCGCCATGAGCGGTTGATCCGGCTGGGCATGGAGGAGGCGGGCCTGCGCGTGCTCGGTGTGCTGCCGCGCCGCGGCGATCTGACCCTGCCGGAGCGGCATCTGGGGCTGATCCAGGCGGTGGAGCATCCCGATCTGGAGGCGGCGATTGCGGGATATGCGGCGTTCCTGCGCGAACACGTTGATCTGGCGGCGATCCGCGCGGCGGCGCTGGCGGGGGCGGCCAACATGCCCGGCAAGCTCCCGCAACCGCCAGCGCAACGCATCGCGCTCGCGCGGGACGAAGCGTTTTCCTTCACCTATCCGCACCTTCTCAAGGGCTGGCGCGAAGCGGGCGCGGAGATCGTGCCGTTTTCGCCGCTTGCCGATGAAGCGCCCGACGCGGTGGCTGATCTGGTCTGGCTACCGGGCGGCTACCCGGAGTTGCACGCCGGCCGGCTCGCGGCGGCGGAAACGTTCAAGGCGGGCCTGCGCCGCCACGCCGAGACGCGCCCGGTGCATGGCGAGTGTGGCGGCTACATGGCGCTCGGCGCGGCGCTGATCGACAAGGCCGGCGCGCGCCACGAGATGGCCGGGCTGCTCGGCCTCGTGACGAGCTATGAGACCCGCAAGCTGCATCTGGGCTATCGCGGCGCGCGGCTGGTTGCCCCGATGCCGGGGCGGGCGGCGGGCGCGGTTCTTCGCGGGCACGAGTTCCACTATTCCACCATCCTCGATGAGCCCGACGCGCCGCTGGCCGAGGTCGCGGATGCCGACGGCAACCCCGTCCCCGAGACCGGCTCGCGCCGCGGGCAAGTCACCGGCACCTTCTTCCACCTGATCGCGGAGACCGGCGCATGACCGGCTTCGTCAGTTTTGTCGGTTCGGGGCCGGGCGACCCCGAGCTGTTGACGCTCAAGGCCGTCGACCGGCTGAAGCGCGCGGATGCGGTGCTGTTCGACGATCTGTCATCCGGCCCGATCCTTGAATATGCGCGCAAGGGCGCGGACCTTGTCGGCGTGGGTAAGCGCGCGGGGCGGCCGTCGCCGCGCCAGCCGCATGTCAGCCGCCTGCTGGTGGATTATGCGCTCACGGGCGCGCGGGTCGTGCGGCTCAAATCCGGTGATCCGGGGCTGTTCGGCCGGCTGGAGGAAGAGTTGAACGCGCTGCGCGAAGCGGGCATCGACTGCGAGATCATTCCCGGGGTGCCGTCGGTCTGCGCGGCGGCGGCGGCGGCGGAGATGCCGCTCACCCGCCGGCTCACGGCGCGGCGCGTGCAGTTCATCACCGGGCATGACGTCAGCGGCCGGCTGCCTTCGGACATCGACCTCGACGCGCTGTCCGATCCGGGCACGACCACCGCCGTGTTCATGGGCAAGCGCACCTTCCCCGCGCTGGTCGACACGCTGTTGGCACGCGGGCTGCCGCCCGATACGCCGGCGTTGCTGGCAGAGGCCATCAGCCGCGCGGATCAGCGCCTGCAGCGCAGTACGGTTGCCGAACTGGCCGCGCAGCTACGCGAAGAGCCGGGCGACAAGCCGGCGATCATCCTGTTCGGCCCGCTCGCGGACACGTCGGAGTAGGGCATGGAACTTCGGCTCATCGGCATTGGCACGGGCAACCCGGACCACATCACGCTGGAGGGCGTGCGCGCGGTGCAAACCGCCGATTTGGTGCTGATCCCGCGCAAGGGCGCGGAGAAGCGCGATCTGGCCGATCTGCGCCGGGAGATTTGCGCGCGCCTGCTGGGCGACGACGCGCGGATCGTCGAGTTTGACCTCCCGACGCGTAACGACAGCGGCGACTACATGGCCGGCGTGGCCGACTGGCATGATGCCGTGGCCGCCGCCTGGCAGGCCGCGCTCGCCGCGCAGACCCCGCCTGCGGCCTCCGCCGCCCTGCTGATCTGGGGCGACCCATCGCTCTACGACAGCTCGCTGCGCATCGCCGCGCGGCTCGACCCGCAGCCGGACATCCGCATCGTCCCCGGCATCACGGCGCTGCAGGCGCTGACGGCGGCGCATCGCATCCCCCTGAACGAGATCGGCGCGCCAGTGCTCATCACGACCGGGCGGCGCTTGCGCGAAGAGGGCTGGCCGGACGGCGCGACCACGGTCGCGGTGATGCTCGATGGGGGATGCGCGTTTCAGGCGATCGACCCGGAGGGCGTGACCATCTGGTGGGGCGCTTACCTCGGGATGGAGAGGCAAATCCTGCGCGCCGGGCCGCTGGCAAAAGTCGGTGCGGAAATCGTGGCGGCCCGCGAGCAGGCGCGCGCCGCGCATGGCTGGATCATGGACACCTATCTGCTCAGATGGGCATGAAGAAGGGCGCGCCGCCGGCGCACCCTCCCCATCTCACGTTCTTGCATTCACGGTGCCGCGTTCAGGCCCGCGCCAGGGTATTAAGCTGCGAGCGTACCACCTCGATGCGTGGCTGCGCGATCTCGGCGACGCCCGGAATGGCTAGCACCTTTTCATAAAGCTGTGCGAGCCTCGGCTGGGCTTGATCCACCAGCCGTGCAAGCGCGGTGCGCCCTGCCGGCGACAGTTCTTCCGACAGCTGCGCCAGTCGCTCAAGCTCGCTGGCGGCGGCCTGCAGCTTCGGTAGCGCGCTCTGGGCTGTTTCGACGTCGCTCACGCCTTCCAGCGTGGTACGAAGCTCGGAAAAGGTCTTGTCCCAAGCTGTGGCGAGATCGACCCCGCCGGCCACCAGCCTGACCGGTCCGGTTTCGACAGTCTGGGTGCTTGTCGTGCGCTCGCCGACGACGGTCTCGTCGACCGGCGTCTCGCTGACCGTGGTACCGCGATCACCCAGGAACCACCACGCCACGGCCGCGACGGCCGCGATCGGCAGGAGCCAGGTGAGGATGCGGGGCGATGACCGTTTCTCCGCGGGCTTTGCCTGGGAAAAGGCGGCATGCGCCACTTTCTCGCGCGTGGGCGTGGCAGGCGCCCTCAGGCCGGGGATGTCGACGCCCTTGAGATAGTTCGAGAAGCCTGCCGGCAATGCCTCATTGACATGCTGCTTCTGCGCGCTGAGGAGCCGGGCCATGCCCGAAGTGTCGAGGCCTTTCTGTTCCTTCTGCTTGCCGATGATGCCGAGCACGGCGGGGGCAAGCATGCCGAGCAGCGACGAACTGGTGCCCTGGCTCATGCCGGCGAACTTCCCGATCGCGCTTGCCAGTGACGGCACGGATGACGGTCCCAGCAAGGTCGCCAGCGTGTTACTACCCTTCTGGATCAGGTCCTGCTGGCTGCCGCCTTCGAGCATCCCGGAGATGCTGTCGAGAATGCTGGGGTCCTGATCGCGTACCGCAGCGTCGATGGTGGCCGCCCCGCCCGGCTTCGACGCGATGCCGGCAAAGCTGCCGATGAGCGCGGGAACGGCAGCTGATACGGCCTGGCTGATCAGCCGACGGTCAATGCCGAGCGCCGAGGCGAACCGGCCGATCATTTCGGGTGTGATGTACTGCATTGCGATCGAGACGAGATTGGTACTCATGACGGGACTCCAGTTTTGCGGGTTCTGCAACGCCGCGCGGATCGGTGCCGCGCAGCAAATTCACTGACGTGAGGGGGCGCGCCAGCGCTGCTCAGAGGGAGACGTTACTTGCGAAAACCGGATTGGCCGACGTTCATCTTCCGCGTTGGTGAGTTTTTAGTGGGCTTGAAAACTCTGGCGTCCCGCTGCTGGACAATTGTGACGTAGAACTGGCGCGTATATGGCAAAGTAGAGGCGTCACACGCTGCAGACATGCAGCGCGATCTTCAGGGTGCCGTTTTTCAGCGGATGCCGACGATCAAGCGCATCGCGCTTTCTCGCCCTTCTTTTGTCGGCCTGATTGGGATCTTTTTGCCGATCGCCCCGTTCAGTCAGAGCTGTGCGGACAGATCGGGCGGTTGCCATGCGTCCGGGGTCTACAGCCTGCGGTGTGGCGGCGCGGGCTCGCCTGATGGCGAAATCGGCGTTTCTGGTGACCTTTCCCTGATCTGGATGCCGATCGCCAACGAATAAACTTAAATGCCATCAAATTCGAATAACATTTTAGGTCAAATCGAATGCCGCTGCCCGTCATCACACGAGACATGAGTGCCGAGGATCTGGAGCGCATGATGCAAAATGCGCAACGAGCTTCAAATTTCCTGAAGGCCATCAGTCATGAGGGCCGGCTCATGATCCTTTGTCACCTCGTCTCCGGTGAGAAGTCGGTGAAGGAGCTTGAGGACATGGTTTCAGCCCGGCAGGCTGCCGTGTCGCAACAACTCGCCCGGCTGCGTTATGAGGGGCTGGTGACAACGCGTCGGGACGGCAAGACGATTTATTACCGCCTGGCGGACGACCGTCCGCGGCGGCTTCTGGAGGTCGTCTACGATATGTTTTGCCGCGAGGATGCTGAGGAAGCTGCGGATGCTGAAAGCGCGCGTTAACGCCCGCGCTACTGTTTGCCTCAACGCCTAACCTTTGCTGATCCCGGCGCGATCGCCGCGGTTCCGGCTAATCTCTTGGGACAGCATATGGAAGCATTCATGCCGCCGCGCGGGCGCGTTCGGCGGCGTTGCGGATCGCGCGGATGTTTTCCCCGTACACTTCCGGGTTATCGACAGAGCCGCCCTTGAAAACGCCTGAGCCGGCGACCAGCACGTCTGCGCCGGCCTCGACCACCAGCGGCGCGGTCTCCGGCGTAATGCCACCATCCACCTGCAGATGAATCGGCCGGTCGCCGATCATTGCGCGCAGCTTGCGGATCTTGTCGAGCTGGGAGGCGATGAACTTCTGCCCACCGAAGCCGGGGTTCACGGTCATCACCAGCACCAGATCGCACAGGTCCAGCAGATATTCCGCCGCCTCGACCGGCGTGCCGGGGTTGAGCGCGATGCCCGCCTTGGCGCCCGTGGCGCGGATCGCCTGCAGCGTGCGATGCGTGTGCGGCCCAGCTTCAGGGTGCGCCGTGATGATGTCCGCCCCGGCCTCGGCGAAGGCATCGATATACGGATCGACCGGCGCGATCATGAGGTGCACGTCCATGACGGTCGTGACATGCGGACGGATGGCCTGGCAAAGCGGCGGGCCGAAGGTCAGGTTGGGCACGAAATGCCCGTCCATCACGTCGACATGCACCCAGTCGCAGCCCTGCGCCTCGATCGCACGGATTTCACCGCCGAAATTGGCGAAGTCGGCAGACAGGATTGACGGGGCGATCTTGATGCTGCGGTCAAAGCTCATTCGGGAGTCTCCGTTTGCGGCGCTTCGTCCGGGTTCCTGCCCAGTCTTCGCCCGCTCCTCCGGGCATCGATCATTCTCCCGGGAATGTCAAACAGATCGTCGCCGGCTGCCTCCCTCTGCCGCGGTCTGCGCTGCCGGGAAACGTCGTCCCAAGGATCAGCCCGGCAAGGGGAAGCGGAAGCTGTTGTAAGTTGACAAACCTGCTGCCAGGCCGCCTAAGTCGGCTCCCTTGAGCCAAAAGCCATGAGGAAAAAGTTAAAATACGCACAACAAGAATTCGAGGAATATCAATAAATATCTGTCCACGTGCGTCTTTGAAACAATACAATCACAATTTAAACCTGCGTCGCAGTTTCATGGGCTGCTAGGGAACGTCTCGTGCGCATCTTCGATTTCGCTGACATTCACGTCATCGGACGTGGCTGGACAAGTGTCCTTGAGCGAAGATGCCAGAATCCAATCTCATCGCCCTTCCGCCCGAGCGCGTGGCGGAGATGCCAGAACAATCGCTGCGCGTGTTCGACCCGCCGGACGCCGTCCAAGATCGCCTGCGCCGCATGAGGCCCGAGCCAGCGGGTGTGCAGGCGGCGCGGTTCCTTTTCGCACTGGGCGTCTTTGGGACGGTGGGTTTTGGCGTCTGGCTGCTTGCGGATCGGTTGAGCTGGAACGGAATCACTGTGTTCGAGGCCGTCCTCGTCCTCGTCTATGCGGTGCTTCTGCTGTGGTTGGCTGGAAATTTCTGGCTCTGCGTGGCCGGCGCGTTCGCAATGGCCAAGAGGCGCTTGGCCGGGCCAGAGTCCTCCAGCGGCCCCTTGGTGCAAAGCGCGCCTGCCCGCACGGCCGTCCTGATACCGCTCTACAATGAAAACCCGCGCGACGTCTTCGCACGCATTTCCGCGATGATCCGCTCCGTCGACGAAGCGGGCGGCGCCGGGGTTTTCGACTTTTTCGTGCTCAGCGACTCGACCGATCCGCGCCGTTACCTGGAAGAAGAATGGCGCTGGTTCGACACCTGCCGGCAGTTGGGGGTGCACGACAGCCTGTTCTATCGCCGCCGCGACACGAACGCGGGCCGGAAGGCCGGAAACATCGCCGAATTCTGCCGCCGCTGGGGTAATGGATACGACTACATGGTCGTCCTGGACGCTGACAGCCTGATGAGCGGCGATGCGCTGCTCGAATGTGTGGGGCGCATGAACGCCAATCCCTCGCTCGGGTTGCTGCAAACCTGGCCAAGGCCGATTGGCGGCACGACGGTGTTTGCCCGCGCGCAGCAATTCGCGGCCGCGGTGGCTGGCCCGCTGATGGTGCACGGCATGGCCGCGCTCGGCGGGCGCGCGAGCAACTACTGGGGCCACAACGCCATCATCCGTTGCCACGCATTCATCGAGAGTTGTGGCTTGCCCCGGTTGCCGGGCCGCCCGCCATTGGGCGGGGAGATCCTCAGCCACGATTTCGTCGAGGCCGCCCTCCTGGTGCGCAACGGCTGGGCGGTTCGCCTCGACCCGGATATCGCCGGCAGCTACGAGCAGGCGCCACCCAACCTTGTCGAGAGCTTGCGCCGCGACCGGCGGTGGTGTCAGGGCAATCTGCAGCATTTGCGCGTTCTGCTGGCGCGCGGTCTGCATCCGGTCAGCCGCATCAACCTTCTGGTTGGCATCCTGAGCTTTCTGGTTGCGCCGGTCTGGCTCGTTTTCGTGGCTGTCGGCATCGCGGTGGCGCTGGGCGGCGGCGTGTCCGAGCGCGTTGCCGACGTCTCCGCGCAAACGCGCGTCGGCCCGGACTCCACCGGCGCGGGGCAATTCTCACCCCTGACGCTGGATGCTGATGTGCTCACGCTTATTGGGCTGACGGCAATACTGCTGCTCGGGCCAAAGCTGATGGGCTTGTTCGCGGCGCTGTTTGCCAAGGCAACGAAGCGCGCGCAGGGCGGGACGCTTCGAACGACGGGCGGCTGCCTGCTGGAGACAGCGCTGTTCGCGTTGATTGCCCCGGCCGTGATGCTCGCGCACAGCCGGTTCGTCGTCGAAGTTCTGCTCGGCCGGAGTGTCGCGTGGACGGCCCCAGAGCGCGACGCGGCGCACGTGACCTGGGCGGAGGCGACACGGCCCCTGAGATGGGTGCTGCTGGCTGCCATCATCGTTGCCGCGCTCGGAACACTCCTGGCAACTGCGGCCTCCCTGTGGCTGACGCCGATCCTGTTGAGCGCGGTGCTTGCGATTCCGTTCGCGGTGCTGACTGGTCGGCGGGATGTGGATCTTGCTCTGCGTCGTCTTGGACTGTTGAGCATACCCGAGGAGAAACACCCTGCGCAGGTGCAACGCGACTATGCCAAGCGGCTGCGCACCCCTGAAGCGGAGAACCGTGAGACGCGCGATCCGATCAGCGTCCTGCGCAGCCTCGCATGGCTGCAACTGCACATGGGCTTGACGCCATTATCCCCCATCACCCTAGACGCAGAACAGAGCGACGAGGCACGCCGCTTTGCCATGGCTCACGGCCTTCAGGATCTGACTCTTGAGGATTGTCGCGTTCTGCTGGCGTGGTCAGAGGCGCTGGACGAGCTTGCCCCGAAAACGCAGGCACGAGAGCCATGATGAAGCGTCGAGAGTTTCTTTGCGGCGGGCTGGCCGGATTCGCGCTTTGCGGTCTGGGAAGCGTTCGGTCAGATCAGGCCTTGGCGGATGAGACGACATTTGACCGAACTCGCCTCGTTGAGCGTGCGCGCAGGCTTGCCCGCGAACCTTATCGCCCGCGCCCCACAATCCCGGCATCCGCGCTGCCGGAGATGACCTACAGCCAGTATCAGCGGATCGCGTTCAAGCGCAGCCGGCGCGTCTGGGATGACGGTGAGACACCGTTCTCCGTCGAGCTGTTTCACCCTGGCCTCTATTACCGCCGGCCCGTTGGCATGAACATTGTGGAAGGGAGCGGGATACAGCGTATCGCATTCGACCCGTCGAACTTCTCCTATCCCGAAACCGGCCTCTTGGCACGCGTGGCCGACAGCGGCCGCGCCGAGCTGGGCTACGTGGGGTTCCGCGTCTTTCACGAATCCGACCCGGCGCGTGACATCATCTCGTTCCTGGGGGCAAGTTATTTCCGGGCCGTCGGCCGGTCGATGCAGTATGGGCTTTCGGCGCGGGGGCTGGCCGTGAACACGCTGGATCTCGGGAATGAAGAGTTTCCAGATTTCACGGATTTCTGGATCGAGCGGCCGAAGCCGGGTAGCCGCACGCTCACGCTGCACGCTCTCCTCGACAGTCCGAGCGTGACGGGCGCGTACAGCTTCGGCGTTCGCTGGCACGGCGGGACCGAGGTCGACGTCGTTGCCGTTGTTTTCCCGCGCCGCCGGCTCGACACGCTGGGCTATGCGGCGACGACGTCAATGTTTTACGCCGGGGAAAATGACTGGCTGGACCGGCGCACGTTTCGGGCCGAAGCCCATGATTCCGACGGCTTGGCCATGCGGCGCGGCAACGGCGAGTGGATCTGGCGCCCTCTCGCCAACCCGCGGGTGCCGCGGGTGAGCACCTTTACCGATGACAATCCCAAAGGGTTCGGGCTGCTGCAGCGCGACCGCAGCTTCGACAGCTACAACGATATCGGCGCCGATTACGAAGACCGGCCCAGCCTGTGGATCGAGCCGATGGGCGATTGGGGCCGGGGGCGTATCGAGCTGCTGGAGCTGCCAACGGACGACGATATTTATGACAACATTGTCGCGGCTTGGCGGCCCGATCGGCCCGCCGAGGCGGGAACAGGACACAAGCTTTCCTATCGGATGTGGTGGGGCGATGGCGCGCCGTCGCATTTGCCGTGGCCAGGCGCGGTCGTCGCGACGCGGATCGGACGCGCCGGCCGGCCCGGCGCCCACGGACCCGGCCTCAAGTTCGTCGTCGATTTCGCCGGCGGCGCGCTCGCGTCCCTTGGTGAGAAGAGCAGGCCACGCGCCGAAATCACCGCATCACGCGGGACCGTGAACATTATCGAAGTGGTTCATGTCCAGGAGACGGGCCATTGGCGCATGGAGTTCGACATGATCGTTCCGGCGCAGGAAACGATCGACCTGCGCGGTTTCCTCTCGCTGGCGGGCCAAGCGCTGAGCGAGACCTGGCTTTATCGGCTCGACCCGGCGGACTGGGCGCCGCTGCTGGCGGTGGATGACTAGCCGCCAGCCCCTGCCGCGGCCCGCCCTTCCCTGAAAAGCCAGCACTCCGTCCACGCCGGTAGCGTACACCCAGGCCGGACCGGATGCCGTTGCCCTCGGGATGTGACGGCCCGCGATCCCCGCCGCCCAATGTCCAGGGCCCGGCCTGATCGGCCCTTCGGGCGCTGAACAACAGTCGTGTACCCTTCGGGTTTGAGAACAGGGCCCATCCTGTAGAATAAGTGAAAGAAGCTCTGAGCCGATTGTCGTGCCGCGCCGCCTCACGGCGGCAAACCGAAAGGCTGTGTCATGCATGAACTTCCGTCCAAAGCCCGTGTCGTCATCATTGGTGGCGGCGTTTCCGGCTGCTCGGTCGCTTATCACCTGACCAAGCTGGGCTGGACCGACGTCGTGCTCCTGGAGCGCAAACAGCTCACATCCGGCACGACCTGGCATGCCGCCGGCCTCGTCGGGCAGTTACGCGCGTCTGAAAACATGACCCGGCTGGCCAAGTATTCCGCTGACCTGTACACGCAACTCGAAGCCGAGACCGGCCTGGCGACCGGGATGCGGCAGAACGGCTCGATCACCGTTGCTCTCACCGACGAACGCAAGGAGGAAATCTACCGCCAGGCGACGATGGCGCGCGCCTTTGATGTCGAGGTCGATGAACTGTCGCCGTCGGCGGTCAAGGACATGTACCCCTACCTGAACATTTCGGACGTCAAGGGTGCGGTGCACCTCCCCGGCGATGGTCAGTGCGACCCCGCCAGCCTCGCGATGGCGCTGGCCAAGGGGGCCCGCAATGGTGGCGCCAAAATCTTCGAGAACGTCAAAGTCACGGCCGTGCACAGCCGTCATGGCCGGGTGAGCGGCGTCTCATGGGCAGAGGGCGATGCACTGGGGACCATCGAGACGGACCTCGTTGTCAACTGCGGCGGCATGTGGGGCCGCGATCTCGCCGCGCAGTCCGGCGTCACCCTGCCGCTCCACGCCTGCGAGCATTTCTACATCGTCACCGAAGCGATCGAGGGTCTGCCGGCGCTGCCGGTCCTGCGCGTGCCGGATGAATGCGCCTACTACAAGGAGGATGCCGGCAAAATGCTGCTCGGCGCGTTCGAGCCGAAGGCCAAGCCGTGGGGCATGGACGGCATTCCCGAGGATTTCTGCTTCGATGAATTGCCGGAGGATTTCGCGCATTTCGAGCCGATCCTTGAGATGGCTGTTGGGCGCATGCCCATGCTCGAAACTGCGGGCATCCACACCTTCTTCAACGGCCCGGAGAGCTTCACGCCGGATGACCGCTATTACCTCGGCGAAGCGCCGGAGCTTCGCGGCTACTGGGTTGCCGCGGGATTCAACTCGATCGGCATCGCCTCCTCGGGTGGAGCCGGCTGGGCGCTGGCTCAGTGGATGAATGACGGCCAGCCGCCCTTCGATCTTTGGGAGGTCGACATCCGCCGTGCACAGCCATTCCAGAAGAACCGGCGGTATCTTCGAGAGCGTGTCACTGAAACGCTCGGCCTGCTCTACGCGGATCATTTCCCCTATCGGCAGATGACGACCGCGCGCGGCGTGCGGCGCTCGCCCTTGCATGAGCATCTCAAGGCCAGGGGCGCGGTCTTCGGGGAGGTCGCCGGCTGGGAGCGAGCCAACTGGTTCGCCAGGCCGGGGCAGGAGCGCGAGTACCGTTATTCCTGGGGGCGGCAGAACTGGTTCGAGAACCAGCGCGACGAGCACCTGGCCGTCCGGCACGGCGTCGGCCTGCTCGATCTCACCTCGTTCGGCAAGATCAGGATCGAGGGAGGGGATGCGCTCGCTTTCCTGCAGCGGGTTTGCGCCAACCAGATCGACGTCGCGCCGGGCCGGATCGTCTACACGCAGATGCTCAACTCGCGGGGCGGCATCGCAAGCGATCTGACCGTGACGCGGCTGTCGGACACGGCGTTTCTTGCGGTCGTGCCGGCGGCGACGCTCCAGCGTGACCTTGCATGGATGCGCAAGCACCTGGACCCGGAGGAATTCGTTGTCATCACCGATATGACGGCATCCGAGGCCGTTCTGGCGCTCATGGGGCCGAAGTCCCGCGATCTGATCCAGCAGGTCAGCCCCAACGATTTTTCCAACGACTCCTTCCCCTTCGGCACGGCGCGGGAAATGGAGATCGGCATGGGTCTCGCCCGCGCGCACCGGGTAAGTTATGTCGGCGAACTCGGCTGGGAGATTTACGTCTCGGCGGATCAGGCCGCCCATGTGTTTGAGGCTCTGGAAGAAGCGGGGGAGCCGTTCGGCCTCAAGCTCTGCGGGCTTCATGCGCTCGATTCCTGCCGGATCGAGAAGGGCTTCCGCCATTTCGGCCATGACATCACCGACGAGGACCATGTGCTGGAAGCCGGGCTGGGCTTCGCCGTGAAGACGCGCAAGGGCGAGTTTATCGGGCGTGATGCTGTGCTGCGCAAGCGCGAGGCGGGACTGACGCGGCGCATGATGCAGTTTCGGCTGAAGGACCCGGAACCGCTGCTGTTCCACAACGAGGCCGTTGTCCGGGACGGGCAGATCGTCTCGACGATCACCTCGGGCAACTATGGCCACTCTCTCGGCGGCGCGATCGGCCTTGGCTATGTGCCCTGCGCGGGGGAGAGCGAAGCCGACCTGCTCTCCTCGACCTACGAGATCGAGATTGCCGGCGCGCGCGTGCCCGCCGAGGCGTCCTTGAAGCCGATGTATGATCCGAAGGCCGAGCGCATGCACCTGTAAAAGCTGCGCTCGCACCCGAACCCCGTGGCGGCCGTGACGGAGCCTAGCGATCAGATCTCGAACTTGATTCCCTGCGCCAGCGGCAACTCTTGCGAATAGTTCACCGTGCCCGTCTGCCGCCGCATGTAGCCCTTCCATGCGTCGGAGCCGCTTTCGCGACCGCCGCCCGTGTCTTTCTCGCCGCCGAACGCCCCGCCGATCTCCGCGCCTGACGGGCCGATATTGACATTGGCGATGCCGCAGTCGGAGCCGGTTGCAGACAGGAACGCTTCGGTCTCGCGCACATCCGTGGAGAAAATCGAGGACGAAAGCCCCTGCGGTACGCCATTGTGAAGCGCGATCGCGTCCTCGAAACGCTGATATTTCATCGTGTAAAGGATTGGCGCGAAAGTCTCCTCGCGGACGATCTCGGTCTGGTCGGGCATCTCCACGATGGCAGGCTGCACATAAGCGGCGTTCGGGTACGCGTTGGTGTGGACTCGGCCGCCGCCGTGGATGATGCCGCCATCGGCGCGCGCCTGCTCGAGCGCGCGATCCATCGCTGCGACAGCCGACTGTTCGATCAGCGGTCCGACCAGCACCCCGTCCTCAAGCGGATCACCGATCGGCAGGCTCTCGTAGGCTTTGACCAGGCGCGGCAGCAACTGGTCGTAGATGCTTTCGTGCACAACCAGTCGGCGCAGGGTCGTGCAGCGCTGGCCCGCCGTACCCACAGCCGCGAACACGATCGCGCGCAGCGCCAGTTCCAGATCGGCCGAAGGCGCGACGATGGCGCCGTTGTTCCCGCCCAGCTCCAGGATGCAGCGTCCGAGCCGCTGCGCGACCGTCGACGACACCGCGCGGCCCATCGGCACCGAACCAGTCGCCGACACGATCGGGACGTTGCGGCTGCTCGCCAATGTCTCGCCAAGCTCGCGTCCGCCGACCATCACCTGGGTGAGCCCCTCGGGGGCGTCAGCGCCGAACCGCGCCATCGCCCGCTCGCAGATCTTCTGGACCGCCAGCGCGGTCAGTGGGGCCTTTTCCGATGGCTTCCACAGGACAGGGTTGCCACAGACGAGCGCCAGCGCGGCATTCCACGACCACGGCGCGACCGGGAAGTTGAAGGCGGTAATCACCCCGGTCACGCCCATCGGGTGCCAAGTCTCGCGCATCGAATGGCCGGGCCGCTCGGAGGCGATGGTCAGCCCGTGGAGTTGCCGGCTCTGGCCCAGGGCGAAGTCGCAGATGTCGATCATCTCCTGCACTTCGCCGAGGCCTTCCTGCAGAATCTTCCCGCATTCAAGCGTGACCAGCGCGCCGAGATCGTCCTTCGCTGCGCGCAGCTCTTCGCCCAGCAGCCGCACAAGCTCGCCCCGGCGCGGCGGCGGCACCTCGCGCCATCTGAGAAAGGCGTCATGGGCGCGGGCGATCATCGTCTCGGCTTCGGCCGGGCTGTGCTGGTGCAGCCGGGCGATTTCGGAGCCGTCGATGGGCGTGGTCACGGACAAAGTGCCGCGGGTGAGCTCGGTTTCGGAAAAACCGCAAGCGCGCAGGATGGAATCGTAAGTCATGTCAAATCTCCCGGAGCTGACCGCGCGAATCCATTGATCGCCATGTTTCCAGCTTATCCGGGATGGCGGTGAGACGAAATGCTGCGCTTGGCGGAGTGCGCTGCGCAGGGCCTTTCGCCGCACGCCGATGTCCACGCGCCAAAAACGTTCGTTCTGTTCAATCTTGACTGAACATAAGAACGGCCCCAAATCCGTACCGTTATGACACTGGCGAAGGACAAACTGGATAGGTTCGTCGACCGTATGGGCCTCGTCGCGGAAGCTGACGGTCTGTCCCGCATTGCCGGACGGATCATGGGCCTGATGGTTCTCGAAGGCGGGCCGCTCAGCTTCTCCGAAATCGCCGAGCGCCTGGATATCAGTCGTGCGAGCGTGAGCACAAATACGCGTTTTCTGGAGCGGATCGGCGTGATCGAACGGGTGACGGTCAAGGGAAGTCGGCAGGATCATTTTCAGCTCGCAAAGGCGCCTTATGCGCGGCTGCTTGAAGGTTCGGTCGCACGTATCAAGAAGGCCCAGGGCGTCGTCGCCGATGCGAAGGCCGAGGTCTCGCCCGAGGACAACGAGCGGCGGCAGCGGCTGGACGAACTCGGCGCGTTTTACGCGACGTTGGCCGAAACTTTCGAGGAATTGGTAGCGCGCTTTGACGATCAACGATGAACGACATGACGCGTGCAGGAGTCGATCAATTTCGTTCAATAGCCCTTCACGCGAGGGCGATCACAGTATCGGCGGCCACAGCACCGGCCCGGAGCAGTAGGAATGGACCTTTTGCGTATTCTGAAATCCCAGTGGATCACGATCCTGATCGTCTGTGCGCTTGTCGCCTGGATGGCGAGCGGCATCATTGGCGCACGCGATCAGGCTGAGACGGCAGGGCCGGAGCAGGCGCCGGCAGAACGTGCGCTGACGCAGGTGCAGGTCCGCGAAATGACGGCCGAGGACGTCACGCGCTTCGTCGAGCTTCAGGGACAGGCCGAAGCCGATCGCGTCGCCACCGTGCGGGCCGAGACCGCGGGGCGCATTGTCGAACTGGCGGGCGAGCGTGGCATCCGCGTCGCGCAAGGCGAAGAGATCGCCGCCCTCTCAATGGATGATCGCCAGGCGCGGCTGGAGGAAGCCAAGGCGCTGGTGGCGCAGCGGAAGAGCGAATACGCCGCCGCGCAGCGTCTCGGCGAAAAGGGCTTTCAGGCGCAGAACCGTGTGAAGGAAGCCAGAGCCGCGCTCGCCACTGCCGAAGCCCGGCTTGCGGCAATCCGCGACGAGATCTCGGATGTGCGTATCATGGCGCCGTTCTCCGGCGTGCTGGAAACACGACCGGTTGAGATGGGCGATTACGTTTCTGTCGGCGACCAGGTCGCCACCGTGGTCGACGACGATCCGCTGAAAATCACCGCCCATGTGCCGCAGCAGAAGGTCAATCGGATCAGCGAAGGATCTTCCGCGGACATCGAATTCATCACCGGCCAGAAGGCGACGGGTACCGTCACGCTCGTTTCGTCCGTGGCGGCGGAGTCAACCCGGACCTACCGGGTGGAGGTGGAGGTCGAGAACGGCGCGCGCGCCTTCCGCGCCGGGATGAGCGCGACGCTGCGCATCCCGACCGAGGTGGTGCAGGCGCATTTCGTCTCGCCCGCCATTTTCAGCCTCGACACGGAAGGACGCCTGGGCGTCAAGACCGTGAACGCCGAGAACAAGGTGGTCTTTCACCCTGTCGATCCCATTCAGGCCGCGCCAGAGGGCGTCTGGGTCGCCGGACTGCCGGAAACCGCCCGCGTGATCACCGTGGGGCAGGGGTTCGTGCGCGCCGGAGAGACAGTCAAGCCTGTCTTCGAAGACGGGGCGTCTCCGGACTCACCACCTCTCGACGACGCCCCTGCGGCAGGCGACGTGGTCAGCACCGGCAGCGCGGGCTGAGGACGCGGCCATGAGCAGATTTCTCGACGCGGCATTCGACCGCTCCCGCACTGTCATTCTCATCTTTCTGGCCCTGATGGTGACCGGCGCGATGGCTTATGTCTCGATCCCGAAGGAGGCCGAGCCGGACGTCACCATCCCGACGATGTACATCTCGGTCTACCAGGACGGTATTTCGCCGGAGGATTCCGAGCGGCTGCTCGTCCGCCCGCTGGAGAAGGAACTCCAGTCCATCGAGGGGCTGGACGAGATGCGGGCTTCCGCGACGGAGAACTATGCGACGATCACGCTGGAATTCGAGGCCGGCTTCGACAGCGACCGCGCCCTCCAGGACGTGCGCGAGAAAGTTGATATCGCGAAATCCGAACTGCCCGCCGACGCCGAAGAGCCGCGCGTCCAGGAGGTCAACGTCGCGCTATTCCCGGTGCTGACAGCGGTGCTTTCCGGCAGCGTCCCCGAGCGCACGCTTGTTGAGTTGTCGCGCGAGGTGAAGGATCGGCTGGAGGCTTTGCCGGGCGTGCTGGAGGTGGACATCGGCGGCAGCCGTGAGGACGTCGTCGAAGTCCTGCTCGATCCCACGACCATGCAGACCTACGGCCTCTCCTACGAAGAGGTGCTGCAGCGCATTTCCAACAACAACCAGCTCGTCGCAGCCGGAAACATCGACACGGGTGCGGGCCGCATCGCACTTAAGGTTCCGGGCGTCGTCGAGAACTTCGAAGAAGTGCGCGAGATGCCGATCAAGGTCGATGGCGACCGTGTTGTCACCGTCGGCGATGTCGGGGTCGTGCGCCGCACCTACAAGGATCCGGAGGGCTTCGCCCGGGTCGGGGGACAGCCCGCGCTGGCGCTGGAGATCAAGAAGCGCGTCGGCGCGAACATCATCGAGACCATCGCGCAATCCCGCGCGGCGATCGAGCAGATGCGCCAGACCTGGCCCGCTGGCGTCGAGGTTGCCTACCTCCAGGACAAGTCCGAGAATGTGCGCACCCTGCTCGGTGACCTGCAGAACAACGTCATGAGCGCGATCGTCCTCGTCATGATCGTCGTGATCGCCGCGCTGGGGCTGCGCTCCGCCCTGCTCGTCGGCCTCGCCATCCCCGGCGCGTTCCTGGCCGGCATCCTTGTCCTCGACGCGATGGGCTTCACGCTCAACATCGTGGTGCTTTTCAGCCTCATCATGGTTGTCGGGATGCTCGTTGACGGCGCGATCGTCGTTGTCGAGCTGGCGGACCGGAAGATGGACGAGGGCGAGCCTCGGGCCGCCGCATTCGCCGGGGCGGCCAAGCGGATGTTCTGGCCCATCACCGCTGGCATCGCGACCACGGTGGCGGTGTTCTTTCCGCTGCTGTTCTGGCCCGGCGTCGTCGGCGAGTTCATGCAATACCTGCCGATCACGGTGATCGTGACGCTGGTTGCCTCGCTGGCGATGGCGCTCGTGTTCATCCCCGTCATCGGTAAGGTTCTGCGCGGCGGCGGCCGCTCCAGCAGTACGTCGGTGATGGCGGCCGCGGAAGGGGGCGATCTGAGCAAGATCGGCGGCGTCACCGGCTGGTATGTCGGGGTGCTGCGTGCCTCGGCGAAGCGGCCCGCCTCCACAATCGCTGCCGTCATCGGGGTGGTGATCGGGGCCTACGCGCTTTATGGCGCGCTGGGCAAGGGCATCGAGTTCTTTCCCGATGTGGAACCTGACTTCGCGCAGGTTCAGATCCAGGCGCGCGGCAACCTGTCGATTCATGAGCGCGACGATATCGTGCGCCGGGTCGAGGAGCGGTTGCTCGGAAACCCGGTCTTTGAAAACGTCTATGCGCGGACGATCGGCGGTGGCCAGTCCCGGCGCAACATGGCCGAGGACGTGATTGGGGTCATTCAGCTCGAACTGACCGAATGGGACACGCGGCCGCCAGCGGCGGAGGTGCTTGCCGCGGTGCGCGAGCAGCTTTCTGACATCGCTGGCGTGAAGATCCAGGTCCGCGAGGAGCAGGGCGGTCCATCGCAGGGCAAGCCGGTGCAGATCGAGTTGACGACGCAAGCGCCGGAGCAGTTACCGGAGGCGGTGGCGCACGTGCGTGAGGCCATGCGCGAGGTCGGCGGTTTCGTGGACGTGACCGACTCCCGGCCGTTGCCGGGGGTGGAATGGCGGCTGGAGGTCGACCGGGCCGAGGCCGCGCGCTACGGCGCGGACATCTCGCTGCTGGGCTATGCCGTGCAAATGGTGACCAACGGCGTGAAGGTCGCCGAGTACCAGCCGGACGACACTGATGAAGAGGTTGACATCCGCGTGCGCTTCCCCTTCGGCGCGCGCAGCCTCGAACAGCTCGACCAGCTCACGGTCCCGACGGCAAACGGGCAGGTCCCGATCGGCAATTTCGTGCGCTTCGAGCCCGCGCCGAAAACCGGAACGATCGACCGGGTCGATGCCGAGCGCGTGATGACCGTCGAAGCCGATGTGGCGGAAGGACTGCTCGTTGACACCCAGGTGCAGAAGCTGCAGGCGGCGCTGGCGGAGGTTTCCCTGCCGCGCGGCACCGAGGCGACCTTCAAAGGCGAGAACGAGGACATCGCCGAGACGATGGACTTTCTGGTCAAGGCGTTTATCGCCGCGGTCGGTCTGATGCTGATCCTGCTCGTCACCCAGTTCAACAGCATCTTCCAGGCGCTTCTCGTCATGAGCGCGATCGTGCTGTCCACGGCCGGCGTGTTGCTCGGGCTGCTGATCCGGGGCGAGCCCTTCGGCGTCGTGATGGCGGGGATCGGCGTGATCGCGCTGGCCGGCATCGTCGTGAACAACAATATCGTGCTGATCGACACCTACAACGATCTGCGGCGCCGGGCCCGGCTCGACCCGCTGGAAGCTGCGCTGCGTACTGGCGCTCAGCGTCTGCGGCCGGTGGTGCTCACGGTCATCACGACGGTGCTGGGGCTGATGCCGATGGTGCTGGCGATGAACGTTGACATGATCGGCCGCGAGATCGCCTTTGGTGCGCCGTCGACACAGTGGTGGACGCAACTCTCAGCCGCCATTGCCGGGGGGCTCGTCTTCGCGACCATCCTGACGCTGATCCTGACGCCGACGCTTCTGGTCGCGGGCGAGCGTGTGAGCGTTCGGCTTCGCCGCGGGCGTGTCGGCGCGGACGCGCGGCAGCCGGCTTAGGCTGGCCGGCGTCTGGCCACCTTGGGTTGTACGGGCTGCTTCTGCGGGCGTTCACCTGAGCGCAAGACTGCGCGGGATGTCAGCGAATGACGGAGGTCGTGCAACGATGCGGGTATTGCGAGCCTGCCGGTCCATCACCTCCGTCCAAAATTCCGGGTGCCGCGCAGATCCGTTCTTGAAGAGGGGTCGCGGGCGCCGCGCGCAGCAGGGAGCGATGCGGTTCCCTGGCGCGGCACGCACGATCCCCGCAAAGCCGGAGCCGGGAATTTCCATGAAACACCCGGCTCGCGGCTCTCTGCTCGGTCGATTTACTTGACCGGACGCTGCTCGGGGCGCTGGTCCACGGGCAGCATTATGTGAGCATAGGGCGTGCCCGGCCACATGACATAGGGACCGTTCGTGTCCGGCGTGACGGGCAGGCCCTCAAGGATCGAGTCGTCAGGCACGATGATCATCACGTGTGGCCCCTCAACGACCCAGTCGTTATTCGGCGTCGGTTTCTTGTCATAGGGTGCACTGTTGCTCGCGCCGCCGCCGGGTGCGTCCCCGGCGAGCATGTATGAAATGCCGATCCGCTCCGGGGTGAAGTCCTTCTGGTTCTGGTAGGCCTCGAACCATTGTCTCCACGGTTCATCCAGGCACATCGGCCCGGCGAAGCCCTGCGGGCCGGGCATACAGACATAGTTGCTCTCGCCTTGACGCAGGAGCGTTCCGTCAAGATCGCGCACCGTGACCTCGTCGCGGAGTTGGGGCGGGGCAGCGCTCAGTGCTTCCTTGATCTTCGCCTCGTCGGATTGCGCGCTGGCTGCCGTCGCGGTCAGCGCCAGGGCGATGCTGGCGGTCGCGATTCTTCTCATAGTCCGTCCTCCCTTATTTGCTTTTTTGGCGGCCGTCTCTCGGGACGGAATTGCCAGCTTCGCAGTGGTTGGGGGCAATCTCCAGTCCATGAACTGTACCGGGGGCCGATCCGGCGATACGGATCGGCCGATCGGGCAGGGCGCGTTCGGCAACGCTTTGGCGGGCGGCCGATGCCTGCGGATCGCCATGTCCAGTTCTGTCCCTTGGCGAGGGCGGACGGGGTGCCCTGAATAGAGCGGTCCGTGGGGTTGCGCCGTCAGCTTGCCGGCCGCTCAGCGCGCTTTAACGCGTTGCACCGTGGTGTGGCATGAAGGCGCCCCGCGCTGCGCTCCGAACGGCTGACCGCAGCGGTTCGGGCAAAGTCCGTTCGCCCAACAGAAAAAGCGCGTGGGATCAAAGCCTCCGGCTATAAAGGCCGCTGCGAGGTGCGTCTCTTTTCCACCTGCGTCCAGCTCCAGCGTGATCGTCGCTGTTACCGCATAAGAGATATGCAGCCATTCCGCTTGCTTGTCGGTCGAACCATATCCACGAAGGTCGGGACAGGATGGTCCTGTCAATTTCCATGAAGAGGAGCTGGGAAATGAAGTTCGTTGGATGGTGGGCCGAACAGCCGGCTTTCAATCAGGTGGGTATGGCTTTCGTCGTGGCCCTTACTTTTCTGGTCGTTCTGGGTCTCTAGATTGACCCCGCAAATGCCGCCGTTACCAAGTCCGGACCCGGGGTTCATCAGGCGGATGGTCCCCGGGTTTGTTTTTGCCACCAACGCCCTTCCAAGATTGTGCGCTTCATCTGCTGGCCTTCGATTTCTCGGGGCGCAGACGCAGGATCAGTCCCAAACCCGGACGCCGGCCGATCAAACCTCTGATAGCGCCAGCGCGGCCTCGTGATGCGCACCGATGCTCGCGTTGATCATGCCCGCCACGCGCACCGCCTCGCATCCGGCGCGGCCATCCACCGTCGGCCGGCGCCCCGTGGCGACGCAGTCGAGGAATTCGCTGATCTCGTTGGCCAGGCTGTCTTCTTTCGGGATCTCGACGGAGTCGCTCGCGATCGCCGCCGGCCCCTCGACGGCCGGGTTGCCGCGAAGCTGATATTGAAATATGCGCCCCTCGGCCATGTCGCAGATCACGTACTGGTTGGGCTGAAACACACGGACGCGCCGCTCCGTCTTGTAGCTCACCCGGCTCGCTGTGATGTTGGCGACGCACCCGGACTCGAAAACGAGCCGCGCGTTCGCCAGATCGGTCGTCCCGCTCAGAACGGGCGTCCCGACAGCTTCCACCTGCGTGACGGGCGAGCCGACAAGCCCCATGACGATGTCGATGTCGTGGATCATGAGGTCGAGGATCACGTCCACCTCGACCCCGCGCTCCCGCCAGGGCGCGATACGGTAACTTTCTATGTACAGCGGGCGCGTGACGCGTTTCGCCAGGGCGCGGAAAGCCGCTGAGTAGCGCTCAACGTGACCGACCTGCAGCACCCGACCCTGCGACTCGGCGAGTTCAGCCAGCGTACTGGCGCTCTCCACGCTATCGGTCAGCGGCTTTTCGACGAAAACGTGGAGGCCGGCCGCCATCAGGTCCCTCGCGATCTGGAAGTGCGCCGGCGTGGGCGCCGCGACACTGACCGCGTCCACGCGCCCGACGAGACTGTGATAGTCGCAGAAATACTCGCAGCCCGCTTCTGCCGCCACCGTTCGGGCGCGCGCTTCGTCGGTATCGACGACGGCTACGAGTTTCGCTCGCGGCGCGGCGGCGTAATGCTTCGCATGGAAGCGCCCGAAATAGCCGGCCCCCACGACGGCAACGCGGATAGGATCTGCCATTGGCGATGGTCCCTGAGACCGGGTGTCAGGCATACTGTGCATCCAGAGAGAGTTTCCCGACGGCTTGGAGCCCCCTGCGAACAGTCTGCATGATCGCGTCCTGCGTCTCAGCATCGAGATAGGGATGGATCGGCAGGCTGATGACGTGTTTGGCAAGCCACTCCGCATTCGTGAGGCCGGTGGGCGTGGCGGGGAAGCGCCGATAGCCTGGCTGGGCATGGAGCGGCACGGGGTAGTAAACGGCTGCGGGTATGCCCGCCTGCCGGCACAGCGCCGCCAGCTCGTCCCGGTCCTGCAGCACCAGTGTATATTGTGCCCAAACGGAGCTCGCGCCCTCTTGCACCTCGGGCACCCGCAGGATATCGCCAAGTCCTTCGCTATAGCGGCGGGCCCTGGCCTGCCGTTCCAGGATTTCCTGGGGGAACAGGTCGAGTTTCGCCAGCAGGATTGCCGCCTGGATGGTATCGAGCCGACTGTTCAACCCGACCCGGATATTGTCGTTCTTGGATCGTCCCTGCCCGTGGACCCGCAACGAACGCAGCAGATCAGCGACGTGATCATCGTCCGTGAAGATCGCGCCGCCGTCGCCGTAGCAGCTCAGCGGTTTGGTCGGGTAGAAACTTGTGGCCGTGTGATGGCCGAGTGTGCCGACCGCGCGGCCGTGGCGGCTGGCGCCGAAGCTCTGAGCGGCGTCGGCGATCACGGTCAGGCCGTGGGGTGCGGCCACGGCGTCTATGGCGTCATAGTCTGCGGGCTGTCCGAACAGATCGACAGCGATCACGCAGCGCGGCCGTAGTCCGAGGCGCGTCGCCAGACCAATCGCCGCCTCGAGGCTCGACGGGTCCATGTTGAAGCTGTCCGCGCTGACATCCACGAAAATCGGTACGGCGCCGACGAGCGGCACGATCTCGGCGGTCGCCACGAAGGAAAAGGCGGGCACGAATACGGCATCGCCCGGACCGACGCCTTCTGCCATCAGCAGGAGCTGGAGCGCGTCCGTGCCGCTGGCGCAAGTGACGCAATGGCGCGCGCCACAGAAATCGGCCAACCGCTGCTCAAGCTGGGTCACCTCCGGGCCAAGGATAAACTGCCCATGCGCCAGAACGCGCGCGATCGCCTGGTCGATCTGATCGCCCAAGAGAAGGCGCTGCTCGGCCAAGCCCGTCGGTGTGACATTCAGCCCGTAGCCCCCATCCGTCTGACTGCTTCCCACGAATCCCTCCCGTCCCGTTGCGCGCAAGCAAGTGAAAGCACACCCCGTTTGCGCTTGATCCAGCTTCCCCCCAGCGCGCCTGCAGAGTCAACGTGGCCATGCGCAGCGTTTAACAACTTATACACGAGGAAATTCGTTTTGCCCGTGTGTCCCGCTCGGCCGCGACCTGTTCAGTCCTGACGGGGTTGCGCAGCCGCCGAGGAAGATCGCCGCGCTTTATCCCGCAGCAGGGCCTGTGGATGCGCCCCCGTGCCGGGCCAGAGGCCGTCATGCCGTCAGCGTCGCCTCCCGGTAGATGCCAATGACCTCATCGTCGGGGATTTTGACATCGGAGAATGTCAGAATTTCGCCCTCGCTGACGTTGCGCACCAGCGGAATGCCGTGGGCCAGCCCGATGGGCAGGACGTCGGCGGACGCGCCCGCATCCGCGGGCACCAGTTTGCCCCAGACAGTGTATCCGCCCTCGCCGTCCAGCATCTCGCCCGCCGCAAGATCGCGCTTGGCGACCGCGGCTACATTTCCCCGGAAGCTGTGGGCGCACCCGGTGGGCTCACGACGCAGCGCCGCACTCAGCACCGAGATCGACAGTTCGAGACCGATCAGGTGAAACGGCTTGTACATGGCCGCATAGCGGCCCGTGCTGTCGGTCGGCAGGCCATATTGGCGAAAGCACGCGGCGGCATAGTCGTTCGGCGCTTCAAGAAGCACGTAAACGCCCCAGCGAAGGTCCCGGTAGACCGGGCGCCCGTCGCGCTCCAGGCTGGAGACGACCTCGACCATGCCGGAATGCTCAAGCTGACCGCCGGCGCTACGGGGCCGCAGGACATGTGGAAGATCGTCGACTCCGCAGGGCGGAAAGCTCAGGCCGGCACGGGGAACAGCAAGGCCGGTCGCGTTTGCGATTGCAGCCATTTCGATTGCGCTTTTCGTCCCGTCCAGAAACGAGTTGAACATCTGCGGGTTCATGCCGGCCCGCCGCGCCTCGTCCAGGCTCAGCCCATAGTGCTCCCAGACGTTATCAGGCGTGACGTGGTGATACTCAGGAAGATACTTCGTCCCCTTGCCGGCGGCCGCGACCGAGAAGCCGGAAGCACGTGCCCAGTCGACCAATTCGGCCACCAGCGCCGGCTGATCCCCATATGCCATCGAGTAGACGACCTCTGCGCTCGCCGCGCGCTGCGCCAGCGCCGGACCGGCGAGAACATCGGCTTCGACATTGACCATCACGACATGCTTGCCGGCCGCGATCGCGGCCTGCGCATGCGAAATCCCGGCGCGGGGCTGTCCGGTGGCCTCGATGACGACCTCGACATCATCGCGCGCTGCGAGCGCAGTGCCGTCTTCGGTAAACGCGATTTTCTCGGTCCGCGCATCGTCCCATCCGACGGTCCGGCAGGCTGCCCGGGCGTGGTCCGGTGCCAGATCGGCGATGGCGGTTACTTCAAGCCCGGCGATGGTCGGCACCTGCGCGAGAAACATCGAGCCGAACTTGCCGGCTCCGATGAGGCCGGCCCGCACAGGCCGACCGGCTTCCATCCGGCTCGCCGCCATTCTCGCCAAGTTCATTGCCTGCGCCTCCAATGCTGAAAATTGGTGCCCGGTCCAGCCATCTTATACCCGCGAACCGCCAGAGCGGACACGCGCTCGCGGCTGCCCGCCGGGCCTTGCTTGTTACGCGAAGCGCGCGCTCAGCAGGACTGCATGAAAAGAACAGCGCGCAGCAGGCGGTCAGGGCCGGCAGGGCCGGCTCGGCGGCGATCACCGCCGCCAGCCGGCACCGTTCTCCACTCACGGCGAGAAATCGTCGCTGAGCACGTAGGCCGTGATCTGCATGCGCTCGAGGTCCGTGTAGACCTCTTCCCAGGAAGGCATCTTGCGGAAGCCGTCGGTAACGCGGCGATACACGAACTCCGGCTTATACTTGTATGGCTTCAGTTTCGGCGCCTTCCCCGGATAGGCGGTACGGCCATGGCAGTGGCGGCACTGTTCGGCCCACATCTCTTGGCCGGCGTTGATGTTTTCGGCGTCGCTCAGGAAATCCTCGGTGAATGGCTCGGGCGGCTTGCTCGCCTCCTGCGCGTATGCCGGTAGCGCAATGACCGCGGCCAAGAGCGCAGCTGTGAAAGCGGACTTCATTGGTCTTCTCTCTTCTTGTCTCGGCAAGACGCCCCGCGGCTGCGGGGCGTCCAGGCACGTCTTGAAGGCGGGTCGTCCAACGCTGCCGCTGAGGGCTTACTCGCTGGGCACAATCTTGTAGATCGTGTCCTGAGCACCGCCAGCCGGACCGGTGGTGACCGAGGTCAGGGCGTAGACCTCCCCGTCATTGTCCTGCGCGAAGGACAGGACGTAGGGGATATTGCCGTCCATGTTGGTGACCTCGGCAGTCTCCATGGTCCAGTTGCCGTCCTCGCCCTCGGTGCCGAAGAAGATCTGGCCGTCATAGGCGCCGAACTGTTTGGACCAGTCACCGAAGATGTATTTGCCCTGCCAGGGCTCGTGGCTGCCGCGATAGACGTAGCCGCCCGTGATGGAGATGCCCTTGCAGTTCTGCGGCCGGGCCGTGCAGTTCTCGTATTCGATGATCGGCATCTTCAGCCCTGACGTGTCGCACTCCTCGGGGTGGTTGTCCGGCTCCAGATAGTTGAAGCAATGGCTCGCCTCCATCCGGCGCCAGCCGAGGTTGTCGCCGGCTTCGACGATGTTCACTTCCTCATAGCTGTTCTGTCCGACATCGGCGCAGAACAGTTCATTGTCGCCGCCCATGTCGAAGGAGCAGCGCCATGCGTTGCGCAGGCCGTAGGCCCAGATGCGCGGGTCGGCGTCCGGCCCCAGGTCCGGGTTGCCTTCAGCCGCTTCACCGGTTTCCGGATCGAGACGCATGATCGATCCGAGGACGGTCGTGACATCCTGACCATTGCCGGTACGCACATTGTGGCCGATGCCCCAGTCATTCGCGTAGCCACCGTCACCCACAGAGACGTAAAGCATTCCATCCGGGCCGAAATCCATCCAGTGGCCGTTATGGTTGAATTGCGGCCATGCGATCGACGAGAGCACACGCCCGGAGAACCGGTCCGCCAGATTCTCGTTCTCATCGGAAATCGTGTACTCGGCGACGACGTTGTTGTGGTCGTACCAGAGCAGTTCGTTGAGGCGCCCCTGCCAGTCCTTGTGGCCGGAGTAGGCGACATAGAACTTGCCGTTGTTCTCGAAATCCGGATGGAGCGCCAGGCCGATGAGACCACGCTCGTCGAAGTCCGGTATCTGGTCGACTATGAGGTGGCGAATGTCCAGGAGCGGCTCGCCGAGGAGTTGGCCATCGGCGGTGACCACGCGGACGCGACCCCACTGCTCGGCGACGAACATGCGGCCGTCAGGCGTCTGGACCATTGCCACTGGCTGGTTCAGGCCCTCGACGAAGGGTTCGAGCTTGATTTTTTCCTGAGCGGTGGCCGTTCCTGCCGCGAGTACGGCGGCCACGATGAAGCTGAGGCAGGATGAGATTATTGATTTGAGATTCACGTCTTTCCTCCCTTGGTGCCGCGGCGTTTGGGCTCCTGGTGGGAGCTGGTTTGTTTTGCGCCGCTGGGAGAAAGATTACGGCTGCAGGGCGGGGGTAGGCAACGGTTAACCCCGTCCGGGAAAGCCGGTGCCCCGTTTCGACTGCGTGACGGTCTTGAGAAAGCTCGAAAATTTCCTTTCGCAGTCGGTCGCCTGGAGCCCGCCGCAAGGGAGTTGCGGGCGAATGAGATGTGGCGGGAAAGGGGCGGATCTGCCCCTCCCGCGAACATCCGTCAGGAATCAGGACGCCTCGGCCTTCAGCTTCTCAAGGTAGGCCATGACGCGCAAAATCTCGTCCTGGGTGAGGCGCCGACCGAAGGCTTGCATCGCGCCTGCGCCGCCGGCATAGATGATCTCGAACTTGCCCTTGTCGGTTGCGATGTCGTCATAGCCGTACTTGTCGTCAACGAGGTTCGGTCCGATCCGGCCGGTGCCATCCGGCAGGTGGCAGGCGGAGCACAGCCCGTTGTACAGCTTCTTGCCATCCGCGATGGCTTCCTCGTTGCCCGAGTACGGGTTTTCGGCGGTCTGATGGAAAATCTCGACGGCCTCCGTGATTTCCTGTTCCGGCTTGAACTCGAATTCGATCGGTGCATCGTCCAGAACGTGCCGGAAAACCACCTTGCCGTCCTTCTTTTCAGGCGCGCTGTCCTGCGCCGACAGGCTGGAAGGCAGCAATGAGAAACTTGCGGCCACGAGGGCCAAAAGGCTGATGCCGATAAGTGCGGAACGCATTCTCCACTCTCTTTTGCTCTTGTTCGTTGGGTGAGAGGTTTCTTCCAAAGAAACGCCGAGCCCGAAGGCTCGGCGCACTCCGATTTACCGAAGTCCAGGAAGGGACTTACTCCTTGACCCGAGCGACCTCGGCGCCTTCGGGAACCTCATCCGCAGGCACAACGCGCCAAAGCGCGCCCGGAGGGTTCTGCAGCGGGCCCTGATCGGCGAGGTAGAAGTTGTTGGCGGTCACGGCCAGGACGTTGCCGTCTTCGTCGTAGCCGCCGGCGGTGAACTGCAGCCCGGTCTGCAGAAGCTCCTGCAGCTGCCATTTTCCGGCGTCTTCGTCCCAGCCCAGGCCGAAGACGCGGCCGGAGCACCAGTCGCCGGCGAGGTAAACGCCGTCCATGCCGCCGTAGTTGGCCACGCCGAGCCCCTGCACGGAGCAGCCGAAACCTTCTTCAAGGTCCTCAGCGCCCGGGTAGGGTGTCTGGTGCGGATACTGGGCGGCCGGCAGAACGCCCACGACCGAGCACTCCTGCTCTGCGGGATCACCGGTCATCGGATGGCAGAACGTGCCCTGCATGTCCGGCCAGCCGTAATACTCGCCGCCCTTGCTGTCCGCTGGCTGATAAATGATCTCTTCCCAATGGTTCTGGCCGACATCGGCGATGTAGAGATCGCCCGTCTCCGGGTCGAACGAGAATTCATACGGGTTGCGGACACCGTAAGCCCAGATTTCCGGCTCGGCCTTGGTGCGGATTTCGGCGAACTCTTCCTCGGTGATGCCGAAGAGGACCATCAGCCGCTCTTTTGCTGCCGTGGCGAAGGGGTTGTCCGCCGGGATGCGGTAAGGCCGCAGGTCGTCCTCCGGGACATCCACGTCAACGCGGAGCATCTTGCCGAGTGGCGTGGACAGGTCCTTGCCCGCCTGGAGCGGGTCGCCTTCCCAGCCGCCGTCGCCACTGCCGATGTAGAGATAGCCGTCGGGACCGAACGCGATCTGTCCGCCGTTGTGGTTATAGTAGGGCTGCTCGATCCGCATGATGACCTTCGCGGTCTCGTTGGTCCGCTCGGGCGTCATGACATTCGGGCTTTCCGGATCGACCTGGAAACGCACGATCACGCCGTCGCCGTTGAACGGCAGCGAGGCGTAATGGACAAAGAAATAGCCATTTTCCTCGAAATTCGGATGGAAAGCCAAGGAATAGAGGCCCTGCTCCACGAAGCCGGTCTGCACGTCAGACCCAAGCGGGTTGATGTTCGTCAGGTCCAGAAACGGCTCTTCCTGAACCGTGCCGTCCGGATTGACGATCTTCACGCGGCCGACGCGTTCTACGACGAAAATGCGACCAGAGCCATCGTTGGCACTGGTGACGTTCGTCGGGTCAGCGAAGCCTTCAGCCACCTTGACGAGCGCGATCTCGGGGTTGCCCGGCAGCGTGCCGCCAGGCTCCGCCACCTCGTCCACGGTCTGCGGGACCGACTGCGCGTGCGCCGCGGTGCCGAGCCCGAGGGCGATGGCTGTAGCTGCAAGCGTCGATAATACGCGGTTCATTTCTTCCTCCTTTTTGCGGCCTTGCCCCAACGCAGGGCGTCAGCAACCGTTCCCTGTTTTGGGCAAAGCCAATTAGTTGGACGCGCCTGCGAGCATCACGAGGGGTGATACCCGCAAGCCCGTCATTGCTCCGCCGCCTCAGTTGATTAGGTTGACAGCGGAGAAACAGGTGCGACCCTATCACGCATGTCGGCGGGTGCGAAATATCGCCACAGCGAGAAAGAGAAATGATGCAGCGACAATCATCAGCCCCATCCCTTCGCGCGCAGCCTCATCGTTCCACCAGACGTCCTGACGCCACCATTCGTTGGCCTGCGGCCAGAAGTAGTATACGCCGACGAAAGCGATGATCGCGCAGGCGGTGAACAGCGCCGCCGGCACAGTGCCGCGTAGCGCCGACGGAGCGAAAGCGAAACCAATCGCCCACAGAGCGGGAACCCCATACGCCACCGCCCAGAACAGCCCGTCCGGATCGTTGTACTGAGCCACGGCGAAAAGGAGCAGAAACAGCGCGAGCGCGCCAGAGATGTAACGCATGCGGCCCTCCCATGCGCAGAATGATCATTGTTTTCGAATTCGTTCCCTACGGGATATTGCGCCATAGTGGCAAGGCCTGAGAGAGTGCGGAAGACACAGCCGGGAGTTTGGCATGAGCAGAGTTGAGACGGGAGAGGCATCGGCAACGAATATCCACTGGCAGCGGTTTTCGGTGCCATACGAGTACCCGGTTGTGTTTACCTCGGGCGTGTTTCGTCCGGACAACCCGGCGCTGATCGACACGCTGACACGTTTTGAACCGGACAAGCAGCACCGCTGTCTCGTCTTTGTCGATGACGGCCTGCTGGCCTGCGCGCCCGACCTCCCGTCCCGGATCGCCGAATACGCCACGGCCCACGGCAACCGCATGACGCTGGTGGCGCCGCCGCGCCCCGTCCCGGGCGGCGAAAAGGTCAAGAACGAATTGGCCTTCGTCGAGCAGGCCCAGGATCAGGTTTACGAGCACGGCATCGACCGCCACTCCTATGTGATCGCGGTCGGCGGCGGTGCGGTGCTGGACATGGTCGGGCTGGTCGCGGCAACGTCGCATCGCGGCGTTCGCCACGTTCGCATCCCCACCACCGTGCTGTCCCAGAACGACTCTGGCGTCGGCGTGAAAAACGGCGTGAACCTGAATGGCGTCAAGAACTTCGTCGGGACCTTCGCCCCGCCCTTTGCGGTCATCAACGATTCCGAGCTGCTGAACACGCTGCCCGTGCGCGAAATGATCGCCGGGATGGCCGAGGCGGTGAAGGTCGCGCTGATCCGCGACGCAGACTTTTTCGGCTGGCTGGAGCGCAACGCCGACGCGCTGTCGATCTTCGCGCCGGATGCGATGGCCTACATGATCCGGCGCTGCGCCGAACTTCACATGAACCAGATCGCGCATGGCGGCGACCCGTTCGAGACGGGCAGCGCGCGGCCGCTGGATTTCGGCCACTGGGCCGCGCACAAGCTGGAATCGATCACGCATCACCACTTGCGCCACGGCGAGGCAGTCGCCATCGGCATCGCGCTCGACACGCGTTACTCTGTGCTTTCCGGGCTGCTGCCGCAAGGAGAGGATGATCGCGTCTGCTTCCTCCTGGAGCATCTGGGTTTCAAGCTGTGGCATCCGGCGCTGCGCAAGATCGACGCGAGTGGCAACCTGGCTGTCCTGCGCGGCCTGCGGGAGTTCCGCGAGCATCTCGGCGGCGAGTTGACCGTGACCATGCTCAGCGACATCGGCACCGGCGTGGACGTTCACGAGATCGCCGAAGACAAGGTGCTCGAAGCCATAGACTGGCTGGAAAAGCGAAGAGAAGTCTGATGCACTTGCGGGGGGAGCTGGGCTGCCTGACCTACTGCACGAACATTCATCCGGGTGAGACCTGGGCGGAAACGCGCCGCACGGTGGCGGAGCGCGTCACGCGGGTGAAGCAGCGGGTTTGCCCCGAGCAGCCTTTCGGCGTGGGCCTGCGGCTGTCGGCGCGGGCGGCGGAGGCGCTGGCCGCACCAAACAATCTAGAGGATTTCGCGGCCCTCCTTTCGGAAAACGATCTTTACGTCTTCACGATCAACGGCTTTCCCTACGGCCCGTTTCACGACACCACCGTGAAGGCGAAGGTGTATGAGCCGAGCTGGGCCGAGGGTGCGCGGCTCGATTATACGAACCGGCTGGCGGATCTGCTGGCCCGGCTGCTGCCGGAGGGCATGACCGGCAGCATCAGCACGGTACCCTGCGCCTTTCGCCCGGTCGGGCGCGGACAGGAAGAGGCGATGCGCGAGCATCTTCTGCGCCATGCGGTGCATCTGCATCGGATTTCCGAGGAGACCGGAAAGCAGATCGCGCTGGCGCTGGAGCCTGAGCCGCACTGCTACCTTGAGACGACCGGCGAAGCTCTCACCTTTTTTCAGGATTGGCTGTTAAACGTCAACTCTGTTCGGCGCATGGGTGAACTGACCGGCCTGTCTTCGGCGCAGGCGGAACAGGCGCTGCGCCGGCATCTCGGCGTATGCTTCGATGTCTGCCACGCCGCCGTGGAGTACGAAGACCCCGGGGAATCGGTCGCCGCGCTGCGGGGAGCGGGCATCGCCGTGCCCAAGCTCCAGCTTAGCGCGGCGCTGCATCTGCGGCGCGTGACGCCCGAGACGCTCGAACGCCTGCGCGCCTTCGATGAGGAAACCTATCTGCATCAGGTCGTGGCGCGGCGCGGCGAGACACTGGAGCGGTTTCTCGATCTGCCCGATGCCTTTGCGGCCGCCGAGGCGCAGAGCTACGACGAGTGGCGCGTGCATTTCCACGTGCCGCTGTTCCTTGCCGAGCTGGAGCACTTCAGCACGACCC
Organism: Dichotomicrobium thermohalophilum; assembly: GCF_003550175.1. NCBI lineage: Bacteria > Pseudomonadati > Pseudomonadota > Alphaproteobacteria > Hyphomicrobiales > Hyphomicrobiaceae > Dichotomicrobium > Dichotomicrobium thermohalophilum. Next base: position 22,893 of record NZ_QXDF01000005.1, on the reverse strand, counting down.
AGCACGTGCTCGCCGAGGTTCTGGAGTTGCACCGGCAAGCGCCGATCTCCGATCACCTCGAAGTGGAAACCTATACCTGGGATGTCCTGCCGCCAGACTTGCGGAATGTGCCGGTCGAGGACGCCATCGCGCGCGAGCTGTCCTGGGTGACGACCCGCCTGAATGCCTGATGCTGCGCACGCTGTTGATCCTGGGTCGGGTGTCGAACCTGCCGACGGTCTGGACGAACCTGCTGGCCGGGGCCGTGCTGGGCGCGGCCTTCGCGGCGGAGCCGGTGCGGTTCATGGCGCCCGACCTCGCGACGATGCTGCTGCTGATCCTGGCGGTGTCGCTTCACTACACGGGCGGCATGTTCCTCAACGATGCGTTCGACGCGGAGATCGACGCGGCGCAGCGCTCGAACCGGCCCATACCGACCGGCAAGATCAGCCGCAGTACCGTGTTCCTGCTGGGCGCGGGGCAACTCTTGGCGGGTGTGCTCCTGTTGTTCGCCGTGAGCGCGGCCGCGGGCTGGCTGGGTGTCGCACTCGCCGGCGCTATCCTGCTCTATGACTGGTTGCACAAGCGCACCACGCTCGCGCCTGTCATTATGGGCGCCTGCCGGTTTCTGGTGTACCTGATCGCGGCGGCGGCGGTCGCCGGGCCCGCAGAAACGCCCGTGCTGCTGGCCGCCCTCGGCCTATGGAGCTACACGGCGGGGCTGACCTATGCGGCGAAGCAGGAGTCGCTGAACCAGATGGGCAGCTTGTGGCCGCTGCTGTTGCTGACGCTGCCCCTGATCATCGTCGCGGTGCTTTCGCAGGGGGCGATTCTCCCGATTTTGATCCTTGCCGTGTTCGCAACTTGGGCCGCGCTCGCCGTGCGCCGCTTCCTGCGGCGCGCGCCGGGAGACGTGCCGCGCGGGGTCGTGAGCCTGATCGCGGGCATGGCACTTTATGATGCGGCGCTGATCAGCATTTTCTCCGCAGAGTTGGCGGCGGTGGCGCTGGCCGGGTTCCTGCTGACGATCGCCTTTCAGCGCGTCATTCCCGGCACTTGAGCCGCCAGAATCACGTCATTGCGAGCATAGCGAAGCAATCCGGTTTCTTGGCTTTCCGGCGGACATCCGTCCGCCGGTTTCGGCCCAACGGGCCGGCCGCCAGTCGGCGGCTCGGCACGTCCTTCGGGCGCGCTGGGGAGCATGACACTGGCGGCGCATGTCTATCAGGACAGACCGAAGACATGATCGAGCACGAGTTGCTTGAAGCCCGTCGCCTCTACCGTACCCTCGGGTAGCAGGTCGGGCTGCGAACTCATCACAAGCGGCCCTTCTTCCGGCCTGTGGGGCAGCCGGCCGTGTGAACCCTTCACGAGCTGCGTATCCTTCAGCGAGATGACGTCCAGAAGCCGCCGGAAGCCCAGCTTGCGCAAACCCAGCCGCCAGCCCACCGCGAGCTTGGGCCACCTGATGTCCGGGTCGATGAACAACTCGACCGGGTCATAGCCGGGTTTGCGGTGAATATCGACGGTGCGGGCGTAGTCCGGCGCGCGGTCGTCGTCCAGCCAGTAGTAATAGCTGAACCAGCGGTCCGGCGCGGCGATCGCCACGAGTTCGCCCGAGCGCGGGTGGTCCAGCCCGTAGGCGCGCTTGCCCTCCTCGTCGAGCACCTGTTCCACACCGTCCAGCCCAGCGATCAACGCCTGCACTTCCGCGATGCGCTCTGGATCGCGCACGTAGACATGCGCGATCTGGTGGTCCGCCATTGCGAAGGCTTCGGAGGCGCCGGGGTCGAATGCCTCGCGCCCCATTTCCTCGCGCCAGGCGATCAGGCCGGCTTCGCGCAGGGCGCGGTTGATGTGCACCGCGTCGGTTGCGGGCGTGATGCCGTATTCCGAAACCACGATGACATGCCGGCCCTCACGTTCCGCTGCCTCCATCAATCTCCCGCAAACCGCGTCGACTTCCCGGAGATCTTCTTGCAGCCGCGGATGCGACAGGTCCGGTCCCAGCCGCTGGAGGTTGTAATCCAGATGCGGCAAGTAGGTCAGGGCGAGCGTCGGCTGGCGCGTCTCCAACACGTGGATGGTCGAATCGGCGATCCACTCGCTGGACGAGATGTCGGTCGCCGGCCCCCAGAACTTGAACAGCGGGAACATGCCCAGCTTGTCGTTCAGCTCGTCGCGCAGCGATTGCGGCTGCGCGTAGTGATCGGGGATCTTCCGGCCATCGGCGGGGTACATCGGGCGGGGCGTCGCGCTCCAGTCCGCGCTGGAGTACATGTTGTACCACCAGAACATCTTGGCGCAGGTGAAGTCGGGATCGCGGTTGCGGCCCGCTTCCCAGATCATCTCGCCGTCGATCAGCATGTCCGGCTGCCGCCAGAGCAGCACCTCGGCGAGATCGCGGAAGTACCAGCCGTTGGCGACAGCGCCATGGCCCGAAGGCGGCCGGCCGGTCATCAGCGTGGACTGAACGCTACAGGTGACGGCGGGCAACACGGGCTTCATCGGGCGCATGCCGCCCTGTTTGGCGAGACGCGACAGGTTCGGCGTGTGCTCTCCCACAAGATCGGGCGAAAGCCCGACGACCAGGATGACCAGTGTCGGTGTCATCATCTCCCCGCGATGCCGGTGATACCTGGCGGTGATCTGCCCTTCACAAGCTGGCGGCTGTTGGCTACCGTGCTCGGTGAGATGCTTAAAGATAACAAGCCGATGAAGCAACGGGCCGAACAACGCTTTCAGAAAACGATAGAGGCCCGGTCATGACAGCACGCGATCTGATGCAAGGCTGGCTTCAGCGCCAGCTTCCGCCCGAGCACTGGCAATGGCTTGAGGAGCGCAATGCCGCAGGCGCAGCGACGCCGGAGAAAGACCTCTTCATCACGCTGGGGCTGATCCCGCGCAAGCTCGGGAAGGCCGATCTCGATCTCACCGCCGACGACCTTGCTGCTGCTGAACGCGTGCAGCCGGGGTGGTCCCCGCAAGGGTGGAGCGTCGACGGCACCGCTCGCGTCCTGACCCTCTTGCAGACCGTCGCGGGCCGCAACGACTTTCCCGAGCGCTTCCGCCAGCTCTGCCGAACAGCCGACGTGGCGGAGGCGATTGCGTTCTATCGCGGGCTGATCCTCTACCCGTCGCCCGAGGCGCTGGAGCCCCAGGCCGCCGAGGGCGTGCGATCGAACATGCGCGCGATCTTCGAGGCGGTCGCGCACAATAACCCCTATCCGCGCCTGTATTTTGACGAGTCGCGCTGGAACCACATGGTGCTCAAGGCGCTGTTCGTGGACAGCCGGCTGCACCCGATCCAGGGGCTGGATGAGCGGGCCAATGCGGAACTGGCGCAGATGCTGCGCGACTATGCCCATGAGCGCTGGGCGGCCGGGCGGCCGGTCTCGCCCGAGCTTTGGCGGTGCGTGGGGCCGTTTGCGCAAGACGAGGCGGCGCTCGCCGATCTGGACCAGGCCGCGCGTAGCAGCGACCCGAATGAACAAGCGGCCGCCGCGCTGGCGCTGAGCGTAAGCCCGTCGCCGCTGGCCGCCGAGCGCCTTGCCGCAATGCATGAGCTCGCCGCGCAAATTGCGGACGGTACCCTGACCTGGGACGTCTTGAGCGCGCGTCTCGACGCCGCGTGAAGACAAGGAGCCGCGCCATGACCACGCCGATGTACATCGACCCGCACGCGCACATGATCTCGCGCACCACGAACGACTACGAGGCCATGGCCGCCGCCGGAGTCGTCGCCGTGATCGAGCCGGCCTTCTGGATCGGCCAGCCGCGCACATATGTCGGCACCTATATCGACTATCTGTCCACCATCGTCGGCTGGGAGCGCTTTCGCGCCGGGCAGTTCGGCATCCGCCACTACTGCACGATCGGGCTGAACTCCAAGGAAGCCAATAACGAGGAACTGGCCGAGCAGGTGATGGAGATCCTGCCGCGCTTCGCGCTGAAGGACGGCGTCGTGGCGATCGGCGAGATCGGCTATGACGAGCAGACCCCGCTGGAGGACAAGTATTTCCGCGCCCAGCTCGAACTGGCCAAGGAACTCGACCTGCCCGTGATGATCCACACGCCGCATCGCGACAAGAAGCGCGGCACATCGCGCTCGATGGACGTGGTGGAGGAACATGGCTTGCCGCCGGACAAGGTCGTCGTCGACCACAACAACGAGGAGACCATCGCCGAGACGCTGCAGCGCGGCTTCTGGGCCGCCTTCTCGATCTATCCCGGCTCGAAGATGGGCAACGAGCGGATGGTCGAACTGCTCAAGCAGTACGGGGCGGAGCGGATCATCGTGGATTCGGCCTGCGACTGGGGCGTCTCGGATAGCCTTGCCGTTCCCAAGACGGCGAAGCTCGCAGCCGAGCGCGGCATTCCGCAGGAGCAAATCCACAAGGCCTGCTACGCGAACGCGCTCGCGGCGTATGGCCAGAGCGGCCAGATGTCCGAAGAGGACTGGCTCAACCCGTCGCCAATTGATCAGCGCACGCTGTATGCCGGAAACTCGATCCTGCGCGGCGGCGCCGCCCCGCGCATCGAGGAGCCAGTGTCGCCCGCGCAGGCGGAAGACAAGCTCATCATCAGGTAGTGCCCGGCGACCGCGCGATGCGCCAACGCGTCAGCGGTCGGCCCGAGCGAGCGGTGACCCGGAGAAGCCCGGGGTCCACGACGCTAACCCAGGCCAGCGACCAGGGTGGCGGCTGTGTCGCTACTGTCGCAAATCATTGGAAAAACGCGCCGGAGGTTCGAGAGCGGCACATATCCGGCCATGGACACGGCAGACATCGGCAGGGTGGCAGTGGCTGACGGCAAGCACCAAGCCGAGGAGCGCACCAGTTCACCCCGAGGCGGCGTCGCTCGGCAAGGTACGTCCTCAGTTGCCACGAGCAGGCTCACCTCTTGTAAGCTTATCCGCGATGACTTGGAGACGAAACGCCAAGCAGATTGGAGGCTTGTCCCCCGGTCCCCGCGGGCGGCCCGCGCTTGCGCGGCGTGGTGATGCGTGCACCGGCAAAAGCCTCAAGCACCGCGCTTCGGGCTGATGCGGCGACCCCAATTCTGTGTCCCCGCTACACCATCAGCGGGTAAAGCGCGCGTGCTTGCGCGTGAATGGCGTGAAGCGCACCCGCTCCACGTTGACGTGCCCTGATTCGTTGCGGAAAGTCCCGGTATGCAATCTGAGCGTGTGTTCCTATGCCACACACGCCGGGCACTGGAGGGACAACGATGCTTCGTCGATTGGCGGGACTGATCTGCGCGGGCGTCGTGCTGTGCACGCTACACACGGACAACGCGCAAGCCGCGGAAGGCGCGTCAAGCTTTTACCTGCTGGGCTCCAAGAACGCGCAAGCCGGCATCATCCCGCCGCCCGGCGTCTATCTGCAAAGCGACGACTACTACTACACGGGAGACGCATCCGGCTCAGGCGCCTTCGAGATCGGCGATGTGACGGTTCAGGCGGGCTTCGAGGTCGAGGCCGATGCCTATTACAAGCTGCTGACGCCGCTGGTCGTCACCCCGCTGACCGTGCTGGGCGGGAATTTCGGTTTCGGCATGATCGTTCCCATCGGGTGGAAGGACATTTTCGCGGCCGGCAATCTCTCCTCGGAGGACGCCGCATTGCGGCGAACAATCCGTGATGATGAACTCGCTTTTGGCGATCCGGTTGCCTCCGCCTTCGTGGGCTGGAACCGCGGCAACTGGCACTGGAATGTCGGCGCCTTGCTCAACATTCCGATTGGCGAATGGGACGAAAATTCCGCTGCAGACATCGGCTTCAACCGATGGGGGCTGGACGTGACCGCGGCGGTTACATGGCTCGACCCGAATATCGGGCTGGATTTGTCCGCTGCCGCCGGTTTCACGACCCACGCGGAGAACCCGGATACAGGCTACCAGACCGGCAACGAGTTCCATCTGGAATTCGCGGCGATCAAGAGCTTCACTCAGCAGTTCAGCGCGGGCGTGGTCGGCTACTACTACGAGCAGATCAGTGCCGACAGCGGGGGGCCGCCTGCCCTTGGCGACTTCAAGGGGCGCGTGGCGGCGGTCGGGCCGTTCGTCGGCTACAACTTCCAGATTGGCGAGACGCCGGTGTCGAGGCGGCTGCGCTGGTATCACGAGTTCGACGCGAAAAACCGGCTTGAGGGCGACGCCGCCTTCTTCACGGTCTTCGTGCCCGTGCAGTGAGGCGGCTCAGTTCGGCTTAAGCAGTCGCCGGATCGGCGCGCTTGGCTGATGGCCCGGATAGGAGTCCCGCAATCGGCCGGCATATTCGCGCGCTTTACCGCGGTTCCCTGCGAACAAGTTCTCAAGCGCGAGCATTTCCAGCCGTTCGGGCGACGACCCCGCGAGCGCCAAGCTTCTCTCAAGCGCTTCGATTGCCTTCTGGTGCGCCTGCTGCTGCGCGTAGAGCGCGCCGAGCAGGTGAAAGATGTCGCCATTGTCCGGCACGTTCCGGGACGCGCGCTCCAGCGTCTTGAGGGCCTCGTCGCGCTGGCCCAGCGCCGCCTGGATCCGTGACAGCGTAAGCCACGCATCCGCGAGCTGCGGGTCCATCCGCAAGGCCTCTTTCAGTGCGCCCTGGGCCGCGCCGAAATTTCTAAGGGTCATCGCCACGCCGGCGATCTGCATTTGCGTCTCGGGATAGTCGGCGCGGGCGAACAGCGTGCGTTGATAGTCCGCCAGCACGGCCTGGGCGGCCTGCCGTTGCGCTGCGGAAAGTGCTCCAAGGGGCTGACCGATCAACAGCTTCGCGGCCTCCAGCCGGACGGAGCGCACGGGGTCATCAAGCAGCCCGGCGGCGGCCTGAAGGCGGCGCTCCGCCGGAGCCGCCTGAAACAGCCGGAGGGCCGCCGCACGCAGAAGCGGGCTGTCGTCCCGCAGCAGCGGCACGGTCTCATCCAGTACGCTCGCGTCCACCATCCGGCGCAGCAGGTCCAGTGCCGTTGCGCGCACAATCGCGGGCTCTGAGGTGTCGCGCGCCAGCGCCAGCAGCTTGTCGCGCGTCTCGGGCGAAGTATTCGTGCGCCCGGCGTGCAGCGTCTCGCCGTAATGCGGCGTGCCCGACCGCCCGTCGGGGAACCACTGCGCGACCTTCGCGGCCGCCCATTCGGCGCCCTTGTCCGCATGGCAGTCGGTGCAGGCGTTCGGCGTGCCGATCTTCACCGACAGGTCCGGGCGCGGCACGCGGAAGCTGTGATCGCGCCGGCCATCGATGCCCATGTAGACGCGCTCGATCATGTGGCAGCTCCTGCACTGCGCACCCGGCGCGCCCGGCTCGTGGAAGTGATGCGCGGGATCGCTGTATTCCGCTTTGCGCAGGCTCGGGAAACGCGGGTTGCCGGCCGGTGAATGACACTGCGTGCAGATGGCGTTGCCCTCAAGCTTCAACTCCGCCGAATGTGGTTCATGACAGTCGCTGCAGCGCACGCCTTTCTCGTACATCTTCGATTGCAGGAAGGAGCCGTAGACGAAGACTTCGTCGAGGATTGCCCCGTCGGCGTGATAAAGCCCCTCGCGCAGCAGCGCCAGATTGTAGGCATCGTGAAACGGTGTGCCGGGCACAGGGCTGGCATCGCCCAGCGGCTCGCGGCGGGAATGGCAGGCGGCGCATTGCTGGATTTCGGTCTCGGCGCTGTCGGGGTCGAATCCGATGGTGAAGCCCTTGTCGGTCAAGCCCGGTCCGACGGGTTGGCGCGAAGGGGCTTCCGCCCACGCCAAATGCGCCGCGCCCGGTCCGTGGCACGCCTCGCACCCCACGCCAATCTCGGCCTGCGTGCTCGTGTACCGCCGCGCCTTCGGATCGTAATTCTTTTCGTACCCGGTCGCGTGGCAATCGGCGCACCGCGCGTTCCAGGTCTTGTAAGGGCCGGTCCAGTGCAGCCCGTCGCCGGGCTTCAGGTCCTGACCGGGATAGAGGTGGTACCAGTGCTTTTTCTCAGTATCCCATGCGATGTCGAAGGCTTGCAGCCGGCCCGGCGCGGTTTCCAGCAGGTATTGCTGTAGCGGCTCGATGCCGGCAACGCCCTTGACCGGATAGGCGCGCTCTTTTCCCTCGGGGCCTTCGGTCGCGATGACATGCTGGCCGTCCTCGATATTGAACTGCGTCCACACGCCGTCTTGGGCGAAGCGCGCGCCGTCGAAGTCACCCAGCACGGTCGTCTGGTTCGCCTTGGTCCACGCCAATGCATGGTGCGATTTCTCCCAAGCCTTTGCCGCATCGGCGTGACAACCGACGCAAGCCTGCGAGCCCACGTAGTGCGGCGCGGGCGGCGCACCCGATAGCGACAGGCCGGTCGCCAGAACGGCCAGCGCCGACAGAACAGCCGGGAAAATGCAGGAGCGGATCATCGGTCTCGAACGCAACTAGCGCGGGAGCGAATGCGCGAAAGGCAAGTTTTTGATAAATGGATGAAATATTTGATAATCGGATTTGTCCGATCGAAACGCGCAATTTTAATCGGCTTTGTGAATAATTCCTCTACTGAGGAAATTTTTTGCTTTATCTTCTGCCAAATATCCGAGTGCCTTGCGTGAAGAATCTGCGCTAGTCTGAAGCGATGCACTGAGCGCGACCAGCGGCCAAGTCGCCGCTCGACCGACACCGCGCTCTTTGACCCGATGCCTCATTGCGGGAGCCAGTCATGCCTCATCACGCCCCAGGCCGACACGCCTTTCACTGGGCGCGCGCCATTATCTGCCACGTTATCGGCCTCTATCTGTTCATTGCCGCCGCGCAAGTTCTGCTGTCAGCCGCCTCGGCGCAGGCGCAGACGGACAAGCCGAACATCCTCGTCCTGTGGGGTGACGACGTCGGCATCACCAATATCTCGTTCAACAACCGCGGGATGATGGGCTATCGCACGCCCAACATCGACCGGATCGCCAACGAGGGCATGAGCTTCACCGATTACTACGGCGAGCAGTCCTGCACTGCTGGGCGCTCCTCGTTCATCACCGGCCAGAGCGTGTTCCGCACCGGGCTGTCGAAGGTTGGATTGCCGGGCGCCGATCTCGGGATGCGCGAGGAAGACCCGACCATCGCCGGGCTCCTCAAGGAACAGGGTTACGCCACCGGCCAGTTCGGCAAGAACCATCTGGGCGACAAGAACGAGCACCTGCCGACCAATCATGGCTTCGACCAGTTCTTCGGCAACCTCTACCACCTCAATGCCGAGGAAGAGCCGGAACACCCGGACTATCCGCGCGATGCGGTCATGCCGGATGGGCAGACCTTCCTCGAAAAGTTCGGGCCGCGCGGCGTCATACGCTCCAGTGCGAACTATGACGGCGACCAAATCACCCAAGAGATCGAGGACACCGGGCCGCTGACCCGAGAGCGCATGAAGGTCATCGACGACGAGACTTCGGACGCGGCCATCGAATTCATCCGCGAGCAGACCGAGGCCGGCAATCCGTGGTTCGTCTGGTGGAACGGCACGCGGATGCATTTCCGCACGCATATCAAGGACGAAATCCGCGGCATCTCCGGCCAGAACGAGTACGCGGACGCAATGGTCGAGCACGACATGCATGTCGGCAAGTTTCTCGATCTGCTCGACGAACTCGGCATCGCCGACGACACGCTCGTTTTCTACTCGACCGACAACGGCCCTCACATGAACACCTGGCCGGACGCGGCGATGACGCCCTTCCGCGGCGAGAAGAATACCAACTTCGAGGGCGGCTGGCGTGTCCCGGCCTTCGTGCGGTGGCCGGGCCAGATCGAGGCGGGCGCGGTCACGAACGAGATCGTTCACCACATGGACTGGCTGCCGACCTTGCTGGCCATCGCGGGCGATCCGAACGTGCAGGAGAAGCTGCGCACCGACGGCATGGAAGCGATCGGCCGCGATTACCGTGTTCATCTCGACGGCTACAACATCCTCCCGCTGCTGAAGGGCGAGGCGGACGAAAGCCCGCGCAAGGAAATCTTCTACTTCACGGACGACGGCGACCTGTCCGCGCTGCGTTACCAGGACTGGAAGGTGGTATTCTTGGAGCAGCGCCGGCCGAACACTCTGGAAGCCTGGTCAAACCCGTTCACGCCGCTTCGCATTCCCTTGCTCTTCAATCTGCGGCGGGACCCTTACGAGCGGGCGCAGATCACCTCGAACACCTATTACGACTGGTTGCTTGACCGCGCCTTCGTGCTGGTGCCGGCGCAGGCTTACGTGCAGCGGTTCCTGGAGACGTTCAAGGAGTTTCCGCCGCGCCAGAAGCCGGCCAGCTTCAGCATCGACCAGGTGATGGAAGCCCTGGAGGCGGGGGCGGTGGGCGCGCGCTGACCCGCGCCTGATGCCAAGGCGCCTCCATGACGTGTTGCGCACTCTAGGCAGGAGCGAACCATGCTTGCCCGATATGCTCTGGCCGCTGGGGCCGCGCTCTGCCTGAGCGTGATGCCGCTGCTGGCCGATCCGCTTCCGTCGTGGCGGGATACCGAGGCCAAGGCGCGGATCGTCGCGTTTGTCGAGAGCGTCACGGACCCCGCCTCCGATCAGTACGTGACTCCGCCAGATCGCATCGCCGTCTTCGACAATGACGGCACGCTGTGGGCCGAGAAGCCGTTCTATTTCCAGCTTCTCTACGCCATCGACCGCGTGCGCGAGAAGGCGGAAGCCGACCCGTCGATCCTGAACTCGGATGCGCTCAAGGCCGCCGCGAACGGCGATGTCGAGGGGTTGCTGGCACACGGCAAGGAGGGCCTGCTGGAGGTGCTGGCGGTTTCGCATTCAGGCGTCAGCGTCGACGCGTTTCAGGCAGACGTGCGGGATTGGCTAGAGAGCACTCGTCACCCCACCACCGGCATGGCCTATAACGAAATGCTCTACCAGCCGATGCTGGAACTCCTCGCTTATCTCCGCGATGAGGACTTCTCGACCTGGATCGTCTCGGGCGGCGGCGTGCACTTCATCCGCGCCTTCGCCGCCGAGGCCTATGGCATCCCGCCGCATCAGGTGGTCGGCAGCGTCGGGCCAGCAGATTATGAGGCCAACGGCGCGCCGGCGATCCTGAAAGAGCCGGGCATCTTTTTCATCAACGACAAGGCCGGCAAGCCGCTGGCCATCGACAGCCGGATCGGCAAGCGCCCGATCTTCGCTGCCGGCAACTCCGACGGCGATTTCCAGATGCTGGAATGGACGACGGCAGGCGATGGCCCGCGCTTCGGCATGATCGTGCACCACACCGATGGCGCACGCGAATTCGCCTATGACCGCGAGAGCCCCGTCGGCAAGCTGGTTCGCGGGCTGGACGAAGGCCCGGATCGCGGCTGGCTGATCGTCGACATGGCCGAGGACTGGGGGCGGGTCTGGCCGGTGAGCCCATAGATTTCTTCGAAATATGCATCGTTTCTATAAGGGGGGTGCTGCGGCGCTCGGGCCGGTGAACGTCATGTTCCCGATGGTCACGATCCCAAACAAACTCGCACAGGCGCGCGAAATGATGACCGAGGGTCGCGGACTTGCGCCGCGCTGGGATCGCCTGCGCGCTGCCACGCATGGTCATCATGATCGAGGTGCCCGCCGCCGGGCTGACGGCCGAGGCGCGCAGTGTCAAGGTGAGCCTGTGCGGCGACATCGTCATGAACTTCGAGATGGTGGCCGAGATGGGCGAAGGCCCGACCGCGACCGTCCTGACCAATGATGACGTTGCCGTCGAAAGCTCGCTGCACAGCCAGGCTCGACGCGGCGTTGCGCCGTTGCGAGACGCGTGGTCTCAACGTCGCGCGAAGCCTGGTGGGCAATTACTGCACCTCGCCGGAGACGGCCGGCTGTTCGATCACGCTCATCAAGCTCGACGATGAGATGAAGGCGATGTGGGACGCCCCTGTTCACACCGCGGCGTTGCGCTGGGGCGCATAACGCCACAGCCCGTATGAATGCTGTTTCGTTTGAGACAACAGGAGCGCGTTGCCGAACAGAGTGCCGACGGGCAGTTTACTGCGCCCGGCGGTGCCAGCTTTTTTGGAGAAAGGGGGCGCTTTCACCGCATCTCTGAATCAGGATCAGGAGCTTCGAGGTAGTGGGAGCCCCGGTCGAGAGGGCAACCCGCCGTTCCTCTTTGACCCTGAAAACCGATCGTTCCCCGCCGGTCGGGGGGCAAAAGGAACGCGCTGGCAAACCCGCTACGCCGCCAAATGCCCCCAGTTAGCCGATGCTGTTATCGCTGGCGCTGATCGCTCTGCCGGATCTTCGGTGGTCTCTAGGCAACCGACAGGTACTTGTGCTGCAGCTCGGGATCATCGCGCAGCTCCTGCGTCGTCCCCTGATAGACCACCTGCCCCTTTTCCAGGATGTAGCAGCGTTGGGCGTGCTTGAGCGCAAATCGGAGGTTCTGGTCCGTGAACAGGATCGTGGTGGTCTCCGATAGCTGGTCGATCAGCCGGCCGATCTGCTGCACAATCACCGGCGCCAGTCCTTCGCTTGGTTCGTCGAGCAGAAGCAGCAGCGGCTGGCCCACGAGCGCCCGGGCGATCGCGAGCATCTGCTGTTGCCCGCCGGAGAGCGTGCCGCCCGGCTGGTGCCGCAGTTCGGCGAGCATCGGGAACTCGTCGAACACCCGCTCCGTCGTCCAGGTGATCTCTCGGTCGCCGTGATACGCGGAGACCTCAAGATTTTCCTCGACCGTCAGGTCCGGGAAGATGCGCCGGTCCTCGGGAACGAGGCACAGGCCCATCCGCGTGATGGCATATGCGTATTTGCGGGTGATCTCTTGGCCCAGAAACGTGATCTTGCCCGAGTGCGCCGGCTGGATGCCGACGATCGAGGAGAGGGTTGTCGTCTTGCCCGCGCCATTGCGCCCCAGCAGGCAGACCGTTTCGCCTTCTCCGACAGCCAGGCTGACACCGTGCAGCGCGTGACTTTCGCCGTAGTACGTGTGGATGTCCTTGACTTCCAGCATTACGCCGCCGCTTCGTCATCCTCGCCGAGATAAGCCGCTTTCACATGCGGGTCCGTGCGAACCTCGTCAGGCGTGCCTTGTGCGAGCAGTCGGCCGCGATGCATGACGAGAACGCGATCGGCCAGATTGAACACTACCTCCATGTCGTGCTCCGTTATGAAGAAGGTGTAGGGCTGGTCCGCGCGCAGGCCGTCAATCAGCCGGATGACCTTGCGCGTTTCCTCCGGCGTAAGGCCGGCAGTTGGCTCATCGAGCAGAATCAGCCGCGGCTCGGTGGCCAGCACGATCGCCAGTTCCAGCAGGCGCTTGTCGCCGTAGGACAACGTGCCGGTCCGCTGCTCGGACATCTCGGCCAGTCCCAGCCTGGCGAGGACGGCGTCCGCCTCCTCGCGCAACGCGCGGTCGTAGCTCAGCACACTGAACAGGCGCAGGCTCTTGCCGCGGTGGCTGACCAGCGCGACCTGCACATTCTCCCGCAAACTCAGTTCGTTGAAGACGTTGGTCACCTGGAACGAGCGCGAGATGCCGAGCCGCGCGATCTCGTGGGCGGGCTTGCCGGAGATATCGGTGCCCTCGAACAGGATGCGCCCGGATGTGGGGGCCATGCGGCCGGAAACGACATTGTAGAAGGTCGTCTTGCCAGCGCCGTTCGGCCCGATCAGCGCGACGGTCTCGCCCACTGCGAGGTTGACCGAGACGCCGTCGACCGCAGTCACGCCGCCGAACCGCTTGGTCACGTTCTCCGCCTGCAGGATTGGATCACGCTGCATGATCGCGCCTCCTTGCCCTTGCCAGCACGAAATCCACTGCCGTGCCGAACAACCCGCGACGCAGGAATATCACCATCAGCGCAAGCACGATGCCGAGGAACAGCATCCAGCGCTCGGTGAAGCTCGTGATCCAGGTTTCCAGCAGCACGAAGATCGCCGAGCCGATAAACGGGCCGAGAAAGGTGGCTGATCCGCCGAGAATGGCCATCAGCACCGGCTCGGCCGACTGCGACCAGTGCAGCATCTCCGGCGAGGCGACGCGCGTAAAAGGCGCGAACAGCCCGCCGGCCAGCCCGCAGAACATGCCCGAGAGCACGAAGCTGTAAAGCCTGTAGCGGCGCACCGGAATGCCCGTAAATGCCACGCGCTCGGGGTTCTCCGCCATGGCCTTCAGCACCAGGCCGAACGGTGAGAGCGTAATGATATAGAGCACCGCCGCAGCCAGCACCACCACGCTGAGGGTCACCTGATAGAACACGGCGGGATTGCCCAGCGTCAGTCCCAGGCCGAGACCGAGTTCGCTGACCGGAAAGCCGGTGATGCCATCCGAGCCATTGGTCACGCTGCGCCACTGCTGAGCGATTGAGAACACCATCATGCCGAAGGCAAGCGTGAGCATGGTGAAATACACCTCGGTCAGGCGCACGCAGAAAAAGCCGATCACCAGCGCCAGCAGGCCGCTGCCGATGACCGCCGCGGCGAGCGCCGGCAACAGCGGCGCCTCCAGGTGCAGCGCCAGCATCGCGACGACATAGGCGCCGAAGCCGAAGAACGCCGCGTGCCCGAGGCTCAGCATGCCGGTGTAGCCGAAGACGAGATTGAAGCCCGCAGCAAACAGACCGAGGATCAGGATCTCGGTCGCCACGAAGATATAGAAGTAGGGCGACCAAGACGGCAGGAACCACAGCGCGACAAGCAACGCTGCGAGGACCGCGCCAGCCAAGAGTTTCCAGGAGTTCATATCGCGGAGCGCCCCATCAGACCCTGCGGTTTGAGAAGAAGCACAACCGCCATCCCGATGAATGGCAGCACAATGTTCAGTTCGGGCAGGAACCGCGAGCCGAAGCCGTGGATGGCACCCAGCACGATTGCGCCGAGGAAGGCGCCGGGAAAGCTGCCGAGCCCGCCGATGACCACGACGATGAACGACTCGACGATGATGTTGCTGCCCATGCCAGGCGAGATCGCGCGGATCGGCGCGGCGATCACCCCGCCGAGTGCGGCGATGCCCGCGCCCAGCGCGAACACGGCTGTGAAGACGAGGGGCACGTTTATGCCCACCAGCCGCGACATCTTCCGATCGCTGGCCGCCGCGCGCATGACCTTGCCGGCCAGTGTGCGGGTAAAGAACAGCCACAGGCCCCCGCCCACGACGATGCCGACGGCAAGCACGAACAGGCTGTAAACCGACTGCTGCGTGCCCAGCAGCGAGAAGGTGCCGGCCAGGATTTCCGGAGGCTCGACGATATGAATCCCCGTGCCCCAGACCCACTTCACCGCCTCGTCGATAATGAGCAGGAGGGCGAAGGTGAGCAGAAGCGTGTCGGTGATCGGCCGGTCATAGATGTTGTGCAGCATCACGCGCTCGACGACCGCGGCCAGCACGGCCACCAGCAGCGGCCCGGCAATCAGCGCGATCCAGAACGGCAGCCCGAGCAGGCCTGTCAGTGTGAAGGCGGCATAAGCGCCGAGCATGTACAGCGCGCCGTGCGCGAAGTTGATGATGTTCAGCACGCCGAAGATGATGTTCAGTCCAACGGCAATCAGGAAGAGCAGAACGCCCAGTTCCAGGCTGTTCCACAGTGCCGCGACGACGCTTTCCATGATCACTCCGGGGGGATGTGAATGAGGGGCGAGTGGCCGCCGCGGCCTGCCGGTTTACAGCCGGCCGCGGTCGGCGTTGCGCATGTTACTGGGCCAGATTGCAGCCCGTGTCTTCGACTGCTGGCGTGACGTCTTCACCGGCTAACAGCCGCAGCGGCTCAAGCATCGCGATTTCGCTGTCGGGATCGTCCCTGGTGACGCCGTAAGCCGGCCCCACGACCGCCTGGTGGTCGCCTTCACGGAAGGTTACCTCGCCGATTGGCGCCTGGAAGGTCATGCCTGAAAGCGCATCGCGGATCGCGGCCTTGTCGACCTCGCCGGCCGTCTCGATCGCGTTCTTGTAGGCATAGACCGCTGCGTAGGCATTCTGCGCGTTATAGCTCGGCGGCGTGCCGTGACGCTCGCGATAGGCTTTCACGAACGCGTCGTTGGTCGGGTTGTCGGGGCCGGCGTACCAGTAGCGCGTGCCCACGGTCACGCCCTCCGGCATCTGATCGCCCAGGGCCGAGAGAACCTCGGTTGCCGCGCCCAGCGACATGATGACCTCGAAGTCCTGCTCGAAGAAGCCGAGATCGCTGGCCTGGCGAATGAAGTTGACCAGGTCGCCGCCCCACAGCGAGACGAACACGCCGTCAGGCTGCGCGTCGATCACGGCATTGATGAAGGGCGTGAAATCTTCCGTGCCGAAGGCCGGGAAGGACGGCGAATCGGAAAACTCTGCATCGGGGTTCAGCTCCCCGAGATACTGCTGGAAGAAGTCCCAGGACTGCCGGCCGAAAGCATAGTCCGGGCCGACCGTCGTCCAGGTCTGAGCGTCGGTTTCAGCGGCCATGGTCGCCGCGCCCTTGACGTTCTGGTTGATGTTCACGCTGACCCGGTAGGTCCACTCGTTGCACAGCTTGCCAGTGACATCGGGTGTGGCCGCATGGGTGATGATGAACGGCGTCTGGACTTCCGGGACGATCGGGACAACGCCGGTGGCCACGCCGCTCGAGTCGAGGCCCATCAGCACATCGACCTCTTCCTGATAGACCAGCTTGCGCATGGCCTGAATGGCGGTCTGCGCCTTGATCTGGCTGTCCTCATAGGTGATCTCCAGCGGCCGGCCGAGCACGCCGCCGCTCGCGTTGATCTCTTCGACGGCCAGATCCGCGCCGCGCTGCGCGAATTCACCATAGGTCGCCGCGACGCCCGAGAAGATGTAAATCGCGCCGATCTTGATGGGCTCCTCCTGTGCGTGGACTGAGGAACCAGCAGCAAGCGAAGCCGCCACGGCTATGGCACTGGCAAATTTCGTCAGATGTTTATGCATGAGCTGCTCCCTAACTGGCACGCGTCTTGCGCGCTCGGACAGCGTGGTGAGGCGTCAATCCGCTCACGACGCTCCTCGCCTGCGTCAGAGTTGTTCCGCCATGATCGCCGAAAAGAGCCGGACACGGGACGCAGTCACGGTGCTGGCTCGAAAGGACAGTGCGGCCGACGGCAGGAACCTGTGTATTTTTAGTGCACTTATGCAATCCGGCTCAAGACCTGTGGGCGAAGCTGCGTGAACGTGGACGGATGCAGCGTGGCGGAGGGGGTGTCCGCCAACATGGGGTTTTTGGCCGTCCGATACGATCCGAAAAGCCGCTGTATATCAGCGATTTATTGTCCTTGACTGTCCGCGCGCGTCCGCTGTAATCTATGCAAACTGTGGGACGCAATGTGGGACCAGGATCATGGCCGTACATAAACTGACCGCGCGCAAGGCGGCCGCCGCGAAGCCGGGCATCTATCACGATGGCGGCGGGCTGCGCCTCGTCGTGGCGACGAGCGGGGCGCGCAAATGGGTATTCCGCTACACCATCAACGGCAGGCGCCGCGACATGGGGCTTGGCCGCTTTCCCGATGTCGAGCTTGCTGAGGCCCGCCAGGTCGCCACGCGGGCCCGTCGGCAGGTGAAGGCCGGCATTGACCCGATCGTCGCGCGCGACGCCGAAAAGCGCGCCGTGCCGACCTTCACGTCGCTCGCGGCGGAGTACATTCGCGCGCACCGGCGGAGCTGGCGCAACCCGAAGCACGCAAGGCAGTGGGTTGCGACCCTGAAAACCTACGCGCGCCACAAGATCGGGGCGCGCAGCGTCGATGCGCTCGGAACCGACGACATTCTGGCGGTCTTGCGCCCGATCTGGCTCTCCAAGACCGAAACCGCCAAGCGCCTTCAGGGGCGCATCGAAAACGTGCTCGACTACGGCGCTGCGCACGGCTACCGCGACGCCATGAACCCGGCGCGCTGGCGCGGCCATCTCGACAAGCTCTTGCCGAACCCTAGCCGCGTGAAGCAGACCGCGCATCACCCCGCGATGCCCTACAGCGACCTGCCCGCTTTCTATCGTGAGCTGGAGGCGACGCCCGGCCTCGCTTACGCCGCGCTGCGCTTCCTGATCCTCACCGCGTGCCGCACAAGCGAAGTGCTCGGCGCGCGTTGGGATGAAGTCGATCTCGAGTCGGGCGTGTGGACCGTGCCGGCCGAACGCATGAAGGCCGTCGCCGGGGCGCGCCGCGAGCATCGCGTCCCGCTCAGCGCCCCTGCTCTCGCGCTTCTGGAAAGCCTGCCGCGCGTGGGCAACAGCCCGTTCGTGTTCCCCGGCGCGCGCCCAGGCCGGCCGCTGTCAAACATGGCGCTTTTGCAGGCGATGCGCCGCATGGGCTACGGCAAGGACGGCCCCCGCGGGCACTACGTCCCGCACGGCTTCCGCTCGGCGTTCCGCGACTGGGCGGGTGAGGTGTCGAGCTTCCCGCGCGATGTCTGCGAAATGGCCCTGGCCCACACCATCGACAACAAGGTCGAAGCGGCCTACCGGCGCGGCGATCTCTTCGAGAAGCGCCGCAAGCTGATGGAAGCCTGGGCGGCGCATTGCGCGGTCCCCGCCGGCGCGAACGTCACGCCCCTGGCGCGGGCAAGCGCCTGACTGTGGCCCGCAAGCATAAATTCGCGCCTGAATCGCCCCCGGATGGTTGTTTTTCCGTTCAGGACTGACTATCATCCGAGGAAATCGAGCCGTCAGCCGGGCTGATCTTGATTTGGCCCGTCATCACGAAGCACACAGCCGGCTGGTTCTCGATCTGATGGCGCCCAAGAGTTGTACAATACTGGTCAAGCGTGGATTAAATCGGATTAAATCGGTTCCGATGATGTAGATCGCGCTGCGGATCGAGTGACGGCATGGGCGACGTGCAGAAAGGGCGCGCCGCATGGCCGATCTCGACGTTTCCGTTCTCGTTCGTCTGCGCGATCAGTTCACGCAAGCCGCGCGGCGGATTCGGTCACAGCTTGAGCGCATCAAGCGCGTCGGGCGCGACTTCAATCAGTCCTTTCGCGGCGGCTTTCGTAACATGCTCGGCTCAGTCGAGCAGGCCGGCCAGCAGATCCGCAAGCAGCAGCAGCAGCTCCAGCACTACCAGCAATCGCTGACGAAGTGGGCCATCGGGGCCGGCGCGGCCATCGGCATCCCGACAAAATTCGCGGTCGATTTCGAGGACCAGATGGCGCAGGTCCGCAAAGTCACGGACATGTCGGCCGCTGACACGCGCTCCTTCGGCCGCGAGCTGATGAAGATGACGCGCACCTTGGGCGTGTCGCACAAGCAGGCCGCCGAAATGGCCTTCGAGGCCGGACGGCTGGGCGTGCGCGGGCGCGAGGATATCAAGGACGTCGTTCGCCTGATCTCGAAGATGGTCGTCGCGCTGGATCTGAACGCCGGCGAGTCCGCCAAGGCGATGATCCGCCTGAAGAGCATCTTCAAGCTGCGCGACTGGACCGAAGTGCGCACCGTCGCCGACTGGATCAACCACCTGGATAACACGACCATCGCTTCGGCGAAGGATATTCTGAAGTTCTTCAATCGTGTCGGCGCGGACGCGAAAGAGCTCGGCTTTACCGCGCAGCAGACGGCCACCGTCGGCGCGGCCATGCTGACGATGGGCGAGCAGGCCCGCCGGGCTGGTCTGAGCCTGCGCATGATCCTCACCCGCCTGCAGACCGCGCACACCACGAAGAAGGGCGCGAACGCGATCACGTCTCTGGGCTATGATGCCCGCGAGCTGGCCGAAAGCCTTCACGAGAACAAGTTCGCGGGCTTCCTGAGCTTCATCAAACGCCTGCGCGGCGTCACCGATCCGATCGCCCGCAAGGAAATCCTCGTCGATATTCTCGGGCTATCGCAGACCAGCCGCATCAACAAGATCATCGGCGGCTTCGACGTGCTGCTCGAAAAGCACGACGAGCTTGAACGCGGCGTTCATCTTCGCGGCCCGGGCGCGCTCACTCGTGAATATCTGATCCAGCTCGACAAGACGTCCAGCGATCTCACCGGCGCCTGGAACGCGATCAAGGAAACGCTGGTGGTTCTCAATCAGAACCTTCTCTCGCCCCTGCGCGCGATCGCCCGCGCCACGCGCGACGCCTTCGGCGCGATCACGGATTTCGCCAAGGCGCATCCCGAAATCACAGGCGGGCTCGTGAAGATCGGAACGGCCCTGACGGCGATGGCGGGGCTCGGGATCGTCATGGGCCTTGCGCGCGCCGCGGCAAAGCTGTTCATGCTGAAATCGGCGGCGCGCATCGTGGGCGGGGCGTTCTCGAAGCTGGCGGGGCCGGCCGGCGGGCTGAGCCTGTTCACGCGTGGACTGAGCAAGCTCGCCGGCCTCGCCTTGTCGCCCATGGCTTGGGCGATCACCGCCATCGCGGCGGCAATCGTCGTTCTGCGCAAGCCGCTCGCGGCGTTCGGCGGCGGGCTGTGGTCGGGCTTCGTCGAAGGCCTGCAGCCGGCCATCGACTCGCTCAAGGGTCTTGCCGACACCGGCGTCGGGCGGCTGTTCGGGCGGCTCTCTGACGGCCTTGGCGAGCTTCTCGGGATCGAATGGCCGGAAGGCTGGCTTGGCAGCTTCAACAGCGTCGGCAAAGCGATCGGCAAGTTCGTCGGCTGGCTCGTCGGCACGCCGATCAAGACCGTCGCGGACGCCATCAGCGGCCTCGCGGATGCGCTGGGCTGGCTGCGCGAAAACATCGACGTCGTGGAGTCGCTGCGCGGCACTTGGATCGGGCGCAACATCTTCGGGCTGGAGAACCCCGCGAAAGCTTTGGGCGCGGTCGAAAAGCTGAAGGAACAGGCGAAGAGGGCTGGGGACGCGCGCCAGCGCACCTTGCCGAGCGGGGTCGTGCCTGGCCGCGGCGCGAACACGGGCACGCGCGCGCCGCGCGGCCCCGCGGCCGATCTGCCGATCGTCAAGCCGGTGAAGGAAACCAACAACCACGTGACCAACGTGGGCGGCGTTTCCGTCAGCGTGAGCGTGAACCAGACGAACGCCTCACCGCAGGCCATCGGCAACGCCACGGCCAGTGCTGTCGCCTCTGAGATGAAGAAGAAGGGCAACAAACAGTTGGCCGACGGCGTCAACTGAACGCCCCTCGCACGCCTTCCGCACACTCCAAACCTTCCCCGCCGGCCGCTCGCTTCGGGCAGTCATCGCGCGCGGCCATCCCGGTCATTCGCAAGTGTCTATCATCAATTGACACCGACTTTCGTCGAACGCGCGCCTTGAATAAATGATGAAAACCAAGAAAAATCTATTTTAGGTTGAGATATACTTTCTTGACTCCGCAAGTTGCACCTTTATGGTCTTCGTTAGACGATGAAGAGTGACGAAGGAGGAAAAAATGCAGCATTTGCCTTCCACGGGCTTCCTGCGGATCAAGCACATCATCGGCGACGACACGGCGAACCCGCCGATCCCGCCGATTATTCCGGTTTCGCGTTCTGGATGGTGGGCCGGCGTGAAATCGGGGCGCTTCCCGCAGCCGGTGAAGATCGGCCGCGCGACCGTCTGGCGCGCCGAGGATATTCGGGCGCTGATCGAGCAGATCAATAAGGAGGAAGTCGCGTGATGCCCGGAACGAAAAAAGCCGCGGCGCCCAGCCGACACTGGACCCCGCGGCACATTCACGAATCATCAAACGCGCCTGTAGGTTGCCGCGTCGGCGCGCGAAAAGCAAGCGCGAAAGGCGGCGATCATGGATTTCTCACCTGAAAAATCACCTGCGGAGATCCGGGCGCGCGTCCTGCGCAAACGAGGCAGTAAGAAATCGCCCTGGTTCCGGGCCTTCTGGTCGATCCTGCTAAGCGATCTGACGAATGCCGAGAAGGTCACCGCGATGATCGTTCTCGGCCATGCAGATAGCGGCACAGCCGCCGGCGCGCGACCATCACAGCAGACCATCGCCGCGATCCGCCGGACCGGCCGCAACCGCGTCAAGGCCGAGCTGCGCAATCTTGAAAAGGCCAAGGTTTTTTCTGCCAGGCGAGAAGGCGACGGGCGCGGCCGCAAGATCACCTACGATTTCATCCCTGACCAGACGATCGAGGAGCTCCAGCGCGCGATGGCAAAGGATGGCGACACTCACGAGGCCACGCAATCCACTTGGGGTCAAAACGAACCCAAGTCTGCGCAGGACGCTGAAGGCGACCCCGACACGAGCATCGGCGATGATGCCATTGCGCCGGGCGATACGGCGGAAAAGGGGGTACATGACGTACCCCGTTCGGAAAAGGGGATACATGGCGTAGCCCCTTCGCGGGATGCGGATGATGGAAGGGGGTACGCTGCGTGTCAGAAGGGGGTACATGACGTTCCCAAAAGGGGGTACATGGCGTACCCACGATCTGCCCCAGATCTTCCCCCGACCTTTGCGCGCGCGCGAGAGGACGGCGCGGCGGCGTCTTTGGGGACGCCGCACGCGCCTCAGCACAACGACGCCGGAATCTGGGTCAATGATGAAAACCGGCTCAGAGCGAATCCAGAGGCGAGGCGGGCCCTTGAGGCGGCTTTGCCCGAGATGAAGCCCGGAAATCTGCTTCGCCGGATTGAGTCCCTATGCGACATCGCCACGCTTCGCGGGATGAGTCCGCGCGACCTGTTCAGCGTTGTCCGCCGCGAGGCCGATCGCATCGCGAGCGACAAGTCGTTCGATCGGTTCTGGTCAGCGTACCCACTGAAGCGCAAAGGCAAAGAGAAAGCTCGCCTGACTTGGCGGAAGCTGGGCGCGGACGATCGCCGCGCGGCCACTGACGCGATCCCGGCCTATCAGCGCGACTGCGAGGCCGCTGGCCTGCCGGTAATGGACGCGTGGCGATATCTCACGAACCGCGCTTGGGAGCGGCCTTTGGTGAATGTCTGACGCCCTGAGCGCCGCCACAGCCGCCAAACCGCGCGTCCGCGCTGGGGTGGCAGCGAAAATCGAAAGAATGCCGCTGAGTGGCCGTCTCTGGGCTTCTCAGCGGAAACCGGCCCTGACGGGCCCGAACATAGGAGGGAAGCATGGCAAGGCGAAAGTTGGAGCAGGGCGAGCAGGTCATCGTGTATGAACACAAACCCG
>NZ_QXDF01000004.1 GCF_003550175.1 Dichotomicrobium thermohalophilum | reverse complement strand
TGCCGCTGACCGTGTTATCCTCACCGGTCATGAAGCTGTCGTCCTTCGCCACGGGCGCCGTGTTGGGTCTCGCGGTGGTTACTGTAAAAGAACCTTCCTCGACCAAACCAGTTACAGGGCATCTGAAAACATCTTCCCAATCCTTCTGAATAGTAATGGTATTTTCGCCATCAACGAAGGCGGCTATTTCATCGTTAGCAAGTTTCAAGTTAATATCAATAACATCATAGCAATATCCAGAAGACAGTGTTTTTGAATATATCTCCGTTCCATTGACTTCAATCTCCACAGTGTCCTCATTGTTATCGTCGCCTTTGAAGCCGTATATTAGCGTAATATTAAATTTTATTTCACGAATTTCTCCATTTTCAGGAATATCGACGTCCTTCGTGTACTGTATCGGGTCGTCGTAGCTACCGCTTTTTTTCTGAAGATTGATCGTGTTTTGCTCGACTCTGAATGTTTGCTCCTCGGCCTGAGCGCCCTGGTTGCTGATAGCCGCCAGAAGCGCCACGAGGAGGCATACCATCAGAGCAGATCGGTGGAATGTCGTTCCGGCAGCCCTTTCCGCGTGCACCGGCCTCCTGTTCGCCCTGTGCAGGATGCTGCCTGTGCCGCCGGTGTCATTGCCCCGGCTGTCACGGGCCAGGATGGTGGGCCGGCTCAGGCAACGAGCATGTAATGAAAAGCCATGATGAGGCGCTGCAGCCAGCGGGCCCGGTGTCAAATCGCCCCTCAGCGCCGCGCATGTCTTGCTGATGAGGTTCATTGATGTTGCTCCGAATTTCGTCTTCGTCCAGGCGGGAATGCCGCGTTAACCGCCGCTCCGTGCAAGTTGAACGCGCAATGGCAAGGCGCGGCGGCTTTTTTGGCCTCACGCCGCGATTCATGTAAAGAGGGTTGTGGACGCGGTTGAGCGCAACCAAAGCGTGGGGTTGCCGCAGCGCAACAGCGCTCAGGGCCACAGATAGGCGATCCGCTCCAGCCGTTCGCCGCCGAGCCGCTCGATCGCCGTGCCGCCGGGCTGTCCGCCGAGCGCCTCATAGAACGCACAGGCCTGTTCGTTGTCGCGCAGGGACCAGACGACGAGCCCCTGCAGGTTGCGCCGGCCCAGCTCGCGCCGCGCCGCCTCGAACAACTGCCGGCCCAGCCCCGCACCCTGATACACCGGCATCAGGTAGAGCTCATAGATTTCGCCTTCATAGCCGGCCGGGCCATGACGCGAGCGGCCATAGGTGGCGTAGCCCTGCGTCTGCCCGTCGAAGTCGAGCAGCAGGACCGAAGCGCCCATGCGCAGCAGCTTCTCCCACCAGCCCGGCGTGTGCGAGGCGATCATCTGCTGCAGCGTGATATGCGGGATCAGCCCCTGATAGGTCGCACGCCACGCTTCCTCACGCACGGCCGCCAGGGCAGGGGCGTCCTCCGCGGTCGCGTGGCGGATGTCGATCAGCGCGCTCGTCATGCGCGCGACTATACATTGCGGCGAAAGCGCGGCAAAGCCCTGCTCCTGGAGGATCGATTCCTCACAACCACGTCATGCCCGGCCTGCCTATCCTTAGTCTGGCGTCGCCTCGACCGTCATCACCGGGCTTGACCCGGTGATCCATTGTCAGGACACAGAGCGACCTTCTAGTTTGCCGGATCAAGTCCGGCAATGACGAAAGTTGACCGGATTCGACCAGGCCGGATCACGCTTTAGAGGTCGCCGAGCTTGATGTTCGGCGCGTAAACGCGCTCAGGCGCATCCTTGACGATGGCCTGCGCGCAGACGACATGCCCGCGCACCGGATCGAATGTCACACTCGGCCCGCCGTAGAGTTCCCAGCCGTTGTTGAGAGCCTCCGTCACCCGGTGGCAGAAGCCGCTGTTGTCCTTGCCGGTCAGCAGGCGGTACGCCTTCACGACTGGCGCTCCCGCCGCGCGGCGACGAGGCGCAGGCGCAGCGCGTTCAGCTTGATGAAGCCTTCGGCGTCTTTCTGGTCGTAGCCGGAGCCTTCCTCGAAGGTGACAAGGTCCTGCGAATAGAGCGATTGCGGCGAGCGACGGCCAACGATGCTGACGCTGCCCTTGTACAGCTTGAGGCGAACGGTCCCCGAGACATGCGCCTGGCTCTGGTCGATCGCCGCCTGCAGCATCTCGCGTTCGGGCGAGAACCACAGACCGTTATAGATCAGTTCGGCATAGCGCGGCATCAACTCGTCCTTCAGATGCGCCGCGCCGCCGTCGAGCGTGATGCTTTCCATGCCGCGATGCGCCGCCAGTAGGATCGTGCCGCCGGGCGTCTCGTAGATGCCGCGCGACTTCATGCCGACGAAGCGGTTCTCGACGAGATCAAGCCGACCGATACCGTTGTCGTGGCCCAGTTCGTTGAGCCGCGCCAGCAGGGTCGCCGGGCTAAGCGGCTCGCCGTCGATCGACACGGCATCGCCGCGCTCGAAGCCGATCTCGACATAGGTGGGCTTGTCCGGCGCATCCTCCGGGGCGACCGTGCGCTGATACACGTATTCCGGCGCTTCCTCGTCCGGGTCTTCCAGCAGCTTGCCCTCCGACGAGGTGTGCAGCAGGTTCGCGTCGCAGGAAAACGGCGCTTCCCCGCGCTTGTCCTTCGGCACCGGGATCTGGTGCTTCTCGGCGAAGTCGATCAGCGCCTCGCGGCTTCCAAGCTCCCACTCGCGCCAAGGGGCGATCACCTTGATGTCGGGGGCAAGCGCGTAATAACCCAGCTCGAAACGCACCTGATCGTTGCCCTTGCCAGTCGCACCGTGACAGACCGCGTCCGCGCCGGTCTCGCGCGCGATCTCGATCTGGCGCTTGGCAATCAGCGGCCGCGCGATCGATGTGCCGAGCAGGTAGACGCCCTCGTAGACCGCGTTCGCGCGCATCATCGGGAAGACGTAATCACGCACGAATTCCTCGCGCAGGTCCTCCACATAGATCTCGCGGATGCCCAGCATCTCTGCCTTGCGCCGGGCCGGCTCAAGTTCCTCGCCCTGGCCGAGATCGGCGGTGAAGGTCACCACCTCACACCCGTAAGTGACCTTTAACCACTTGAGAATTATGGAGGTGTCCAGGCCGCCGGAATAGGCCAGCACGACCTTGCGGATGGGGGCGTCGGCGTCGCTCATGGCGCGTCATGTCCTTGTTGTTACGCGTTTGTGCGGGGCATAGCCGATTGCCGGGCAGGCGGCAAGAGGGCGCCGGCGAGGGCGAGGCTCGACAAGACGCGACGCATTGCCGATGTTAAGTGATTGGCAAGATGTATGCGTGGCGCGGAGCGAGAGGCCAAGATCATGCGCTATCGCCTGAAACTCGATGAACCTCTGGCCGACGGTGTCCGTCGCATCGGCATCGGCCAGATCGAGCGCGCAGTGGGTATGCTCGCCAGCGAGGACCGCGACACCGGCATCCATGAGGCGCGCAAGTGCTTCAAGCGGATGCGCGCACTGCTTGACATGATCCGCCCCGTGCTGAAGCCGAAGGTCTACAAGCGCGAGAACCGGCGTTTCCGCGATCTCGGCCGCGCGCTGTCAGGGGCCCGCGATGTGCACGTCATGCGCCAGACCCTCGATAAACTGGCCGAGCAGCGCGACCTCGGCGCGGCCGGCGAAGTGCCCTCGGCGCTGCGTGTGTGGCTGGATGCCAAGCGCGCGCGGATTGTGCCGATTGATGGTGACGCGGCCATGCGGCAGGCCCAGCGGGTTCTGGCTGAAGCGCGTGAGGCGTTTGCAGACTTGCCGGTCAAAGGCGACAGCTTCGCACCGCTGGCGGCGGGTGTGCGCACGGTATATGCCGGCGGGCGCAAGATCATGAACCAGGCTTATCGCCGGGGCGACGACGAGATCTTTCACGAATGGCGCAAGCATGTGCAGCGCCACTGGCGCCAGCTGCAGCTTGTGCGGAACGCCTGGCCCGAGGCCATCACGCCCCGCATTGCGCTGGCGAGCGATTTGTCCGACCTGATCGGCGAGGATCATGACCTGAGCGTGCTGATCGAGTTCGTCCGGCAGAATCGAGCGATCCTTGGGGCACGCGATGCGGTGGACGCGCTGATCGAAGCGGCGCAAGCCCGGCAGGCGGACCTGCGGAACGCTGCCTTTGTCCGGGGGCGCCGGCTTTACGCGCTGCCGCCGAGGGCGCTGGAAGAGGCATTGATGGCGTACTGGGAGACGGCGCCAGAGGTGGTGAAGGCACAGGCCGACATCGAGCCTTTGGCCCAGGGCGGCAAAGTCGTTAATATCGCGCGGTAGAAATACGTTATTGCACGCCAGTCATGTCCGGGAGAATGACGATGAAAAAGCTGATTGTTGCCGTGCTCGCGTCGTCCGCTCTGGCCGCACCCGCCGCTGCCGAGACCGGGAAGGTCGACACAGAAGCCTACGTCGCCGAAGCCAACGCGATCATCAAGGACTTCATGACCAACCTGAAGGGCGAGCTGAAGCGCGCGCTCAAGAACGAAGGACCGGTCGGTGCGATCGGCGTGTGTCAAGAGGCTGCGCCGGCTGTAACGCGCGATGTTGCGGCGAAACATGACTGGGATGTGGGGCGCACGGCGCTCAGGTTGCGCAACCAGGACAACGCGCCGGATGAGTGGGAGCGCAAGGTGCTGGAGGATTTCATCGCCCAGCGCGAAGAAGGCGCGGACCCGAAGACGCTTTCCGTGACGAAAGTGGTCAGCAGCGACGGCGAGACCACCTTTCGCTACATGAAGGCGATCCCGCTGGCGGAGAAGCCATGCGCGACCTGTCACGGCACCAACGTCGATCCCGACCTGCGCGCGGAGATCCTGAAACGTTATCCGCAGGATGAGGCCGTCGGCTTCGAGGCGGGCGAAATCCGCGGCGCCTTCACGCTCTCGCGCAAGATCAACTAAAGCGGGTTTGCCGGACCGCAACGAGCGCGGACTTCGTTGCCCAAGTGATACGGCATTGCGAGGCCCGGCGGGCCGAAACAATCCGGCGCCGACGGCTTGGCCGGAGTGTTTCGCTTCGCTCGGAATGATGCGCGCGAGGCGGTGCCGTAAGGTCGACACCCTCTAGCCCAGCATCTTGCCGACGACCTCGCTGGTGTCGCGCGACAAACCTTCCTTGGCGGCGATGCGCTCCAGCATTTGCTGCGCCATTGCGCGCCGGCCGGGCTCCAGCATCTTCCAGCTCGAAAAGGCGCTGGCCAGTCGCGCAGCGATCATCGGGTTGAAGCCGTCGATCTCCATGATCGACTCGCCGACGAATTCGTAGCCGCGGCCGTCCGCGGAGTGGAAGTGCAGCGGATTGCCGTGCGCCAGCGCGCCGATCAGCGCGCGCACGCGGTTCGGATTCTTGATCGAGAAAGCCGGATGGCGACGCAGGCGCTCGACGCGATCGAGCGTGTCGCTCGCCGTCGATTGTGCCTGGATGGCGAACCACTTGTCGAGCACAAGCTGCTCATCCTTCCAGCGGTCGTAGAATGTTTCCAGCGCCTCGTCGCGCTCCGGCCGGTCGAGACCCGCGAGAATGCGCAGCGCAGCCATGCTGTCGGTCATGTTGTCGGCGTTCTTGAAATGGGTCTGCGCACGCTTCACGCCGTCCTCGGTTTCTTCCGCGGCCAGCAGCGCCAGGGCGGTGTTGCGCAGGCTCCGCTTGCCGACGCTGTCGGGGTCCGGCTGGTATTCACCGGGAACGGCATAGTCCTCGTACAAACGCTGCAGATCGCCCTGAAGCGTATGGCCGAGGGTGGCGCGCAGGTCACGCCGGGCCTTGTGAACCCCGGTCGGGTCGACATCCGCACCGATTTCCTGGGCGATGTCCAGTTCGCTCGGTGGCACGGCAAAAGCCGCGCGATAGGCTGGTTCCAGCCAGTCGTCCGTGAGCGTCGGCCCCACGGCCAGTGCGAACTCGCGCACGTCAGGAACGAACTCGCCTTCGCCGCGCGCCATCGCCACCAGGCGTTTCATCGCCTGTGTCTGCGCCGCCTGCCAGCGGTTGAACAGGTCGCTGTCGTGCCGCATCAGGAAGTCGAGATCGGCGTCATCCAGCGGGCTGGACAGCTTCACCGGTGCCGAGAACCCCCGCAGGAGAGAGGGGATCGGCCGGTGCGCGACATCCGCGAATTCGAAAGTCTGCTCGCGCTCCGTCACCATCAGCAGGCCGCCCGGAACCTCGCTTCCATTTTTCAGGATCAGCGGCATGTCCTCGCCGTCCGGGCCCACAAGACCGATGCGCAGCGGGATTGGCACAGGCTCCTTCTCCGGCTGGCCGGGCGAAGGCGCATGCACCTGCGTGACATGGAGCTTCGCCGTCTTCTCGCTGGCGTCATGCTCGAACCGGCAGACCACTTCGGGCGTCCCCGCCTGATTATACCAGCGCATGAACTGGCTCAGGTCGCGGTCGTTGGCATCGGCCATCGCGGCGACGAAGTCCTCGACAGTCACCGCCTGCCCATCATGGCGCTCGAAATAGAGCTTCATGCCGGCCTGAAACCCATCCTCGCCAAGCATGGTGTGCAGCATCCGGCACAGTTCGCCGCCCTTCTCATAGACGGTCAGCGTGTAGAAGTTGTTGATCTCCACGAATGAGGACGGGCGGACCGGATGCGCCAGCGGGCCGGCATCTTCCGAGAACTGGCGTGCGCGCAGAAGCCGCACATCCTCGATGCGCTTCACGGGTCGCGACCGCTGATCTGCGGTGAACTCCTGATCGCGGAAGACGGTCAGCCCTTCCTTCAGGCAAAGCTGGAACCAGTCGCGGCAGGTGACGCGATTGCCCGTCCAGTTATGGAAGTATTCATGCGCGATGACCGCTTCGATGGACTCATAGTCGGTATCGGTGGCGATGTCGGGCCGGGCCAGGATCAGCTTGTCGTTGAAGACATTCAGCCCCTTGTTCTCCATCGCACCCATATTAAAGTCGCTGACGGCCACGATCATGTAGATATCGAGGTCGTATTCCAGCCCGAAACGCTCCTCGTCCCAGCGCATCGCCGTCTTGAGGCTCTCCATCGCCCAGCCGCAGCGGCCTTCCTTGCCCGGCTCGACGTAGATGCGCAGATCGATTGCTCGGCCGGTCTTCGTGATGAAGCTGTCCTGCACGCAGGCCAGATTCCCGCCCACCAGCGCGAACAAATAAGACGGTTTGGGGAAGGGGTCCTCCCACACGGCGAAATGACGGCCATCGTCAAGGTCGCCGTCCTCCACAAGATTGCCGTTGGCAAGAAGCACCGGGGCCTCGCGCTTGTCCGCCTCGACGCGCACGCGATAGCGCGCCAGAACGTCGGGCCGGTCGATGAAGTACGTGATGCGGCGGAAGCCTTCAGGCTCGCATTGGGTGCAGTAGATGCCCCCCGAGCGGTAAAGCCCTTCAAGCGCCTCGTTGGCCTGCGGATTACAGGTCGTCTCGATCTCGACCTCGAACGGCCCTTCAGGCGGCGATGTGATCGTCAGCGATTGGTCGTCGGCGGTGTAGTCATTGATGGGCGTACCGTTGATCTTGACCGAGTGCAGCTCCAGCTTTTCGCCGTCCAGCGTCAGCGGACCGGCCGGCGCATCGGGATCGTCATTCGGCTTGACCTTGAGGCGCGAGCGTACGCGGGTGTTCTCCGGCGCCAGCGCAACGTCCAGATCGACCGTCTCGATCAGATAAGGTGACGGCCGGTAATCCTTCAGGTAAATCGTCCGCGGCTCTTCGGTTTTCATGGCTTACCTCTTTGCTTGAGTCCTGTTTACAGGCCAGCAAGCGCGATTCCAAGGACGGCCGAGATGGGGCGCGAACAAAAAAGCCGGACGGGCGGCCCCATCCGGCTTGAGAAGTTATGAGAGGGCATAAGTTCAGCCGGTGGCGTAACCGGCCTTGCGGCAATCCTGCGGCGCGCCGGCCCGCCATTTGCTCAGCCACTCCACCGCGCTGTTGAAGCCGCCGAAGGTGTAGACATGCAGGCCGTGAACCTTGGCGCCTTCTGTGTCGCTGGCGAGGCGGTAGACGAGATCATCCGGCACAGCCGTGTCGCTGAGGCGGGTGAGCTTGACGCCGTATTTGCGCATCGCGCGGAAGGACGCCTTGGCGCCGGTAAGCCCGGCGAATTTCATCAGTGTTTTCAGACTTGTCGGACCGGCGACACCGACATGCAACGGCAGGTCGATGCCACGGTCCGCGAGATCGCGGCGCCAGGCCATCAGGTTGTCCGGGTCGAGCACAAACTGGGTGACGAGCCGGAAATCCGCCGGGCTTTGCTTCGCATAGGCGTATTTCCAGTCCAGCGCGTCGCTGACCGCCTCGCCGGAGACGCCCGGGATACCCTCGGGCTGACCGCCGACGAAGATCGTCTCCACGCTGTACGCCTCAAGGATTCCGGTCTCCAGCACGGACATGCTGTTCTCGAACGGCCCAGCCGGCTCCTCCGGGTCGCCAGCAATGACCAGCACCTCGCGCAAGCCCACCTGCTCGCGCAGGGCGGCCAGCGTGTCCGTCAGCTCCGCGCGCGAACGCAGACGCCGGGCGGCAATGTGGGGCACGGGTTCCATGCCTTCATCGCGCAGGCGTTTGGCTAGCGGGATGCAGTCTGCGAATTCGGCCCGCGGCAGGAACGGCACGAAAACCCGCGCGCCCAGCGGCATCAGTTCGCGGAAATCGGTGATCTTGTCCGCCGTGCTGGGAATGATCTCGATGGAAGCGTTGCGCGCCAGGCATCCAGCGCGCTCTTCCACGCTCATTTCCGGTGTAACCGCGGGGTGAAAGCCGACGGGGATCTCGTCGGGCTCTTCGCCGGCCTGGGCCGCCGCCGCTTCCATTTCGTCGTAAACGCTCATCGCCACACCCGCCTTGAAATCGTTCAGCGCCTGTCCTGAGCCGTTGTGCGGGAGGCGCGGCGGCGGTGGGAGGAGACCGCCGTTCCGCGCTAACACCCTGCCACGGTACGAGAATCAGCCTACTCCGCCGTTAAGTGACCGGACGGCCCAGCCGCGCCGCCGGCATGGCGATTTGCGACATCGGGCCTGATTACGACCTCAACCGTTCGTTATCGGGGTCGAACGGGCTTTCCGGAATGACACGGGCGGGATAACGCTCGCCAAGGATTTCCACCTCGAATTCCTCGCCCTCGGCCGACATCTCCGGCGGCACCATGCCCAGCGCAACCGAATGGCCAAGACGCCAGCCGAAACCGCCGCTGGTGCAGCGACCGACCAGCTTGCCGTTGCGATATATGGGTTCGTTGCCGCGCGGATCGGAGTCCTTGATCTCGCCGACCTCCATGGTCACGAGGCGGTTCTTGAAGCCGCGCTGCTGCCATTCGATCAGGGCATCCCGTCCAATGAAGTTCGGCTTGTTGAGCCGGACAAAGCGGTCCAGCCCCGACTCCAGCGCCGAATACTCGATCGACAGCTCGCGCGGGATCAGGCGATAGGACTTCTCGATGCGCATGGTGTCCATCGCGCGGATGCCGAATGGCTTGATGTCGTAGGGCGCACCGGCCTCGAACAGCAGATCGAAAATGGTGTTCTGCATCTCCATCGGATGATGCAGCTCCCAGCCCAGTTCGCCGACAAAGTTGACCCGCAGGGCGTGCGCCATCGCATGGCCGATATTGATCTGCTTGCCGGTCAGCCACGGGAACGCTTCGTTGCCCAGATCGAAGTCGGTCAACTGGCCGAGCACGTCGCGCGCCTTCGGGCCGGCGAGCACCAGCACGCCGTACTGCGTCGTGATCGGCTGGAGCTGAACGCTGCCGTCCCGCGGGGCGAGCTTCTTCAGGTAGTCGTGATCGTGCCGCTCGAAGGCGCCGGCGGAGACAAGGTAGAAGGACTCCGGACCAGTCTTGTAGATCGTGAATTCGCTGCGCACGCCGCCGCCCTGTGACAGCATGTGGCACAAGCCAATCCGCCCGATCTTCTTCGGGATGCGATTGGCGACCAGCGACTCCAGCCAAGCCTCGGCGCCGGGGCCGGTGACCATCATCTTGGCGAAGGCCGACATGTCGAGAACGCCGACGTTGTTGTGCACATGGAGCGCCTCGTTCCCGACATGCTCGAAATAGTTCGAGCGGCGGAAGCTCCACAGCTCGCGGACCTTGCCCTCGTCATCGGGCGTCGGATAGTTCTCGTTGCAGAGCACATCAGGCCGGTTCAGGTCTTCGACCTTGATGCCGTAGTCCTTCGGCGCGAACCAGTTCGGACGCTCCCAGCCATAGACCTGACCGAACACAGCGCCGCGTTCGGCCATCCGGCCGTAGCAGGGCGAGGTCTTGAGCGGGCGCGCGGCAACGCGTTCCTCGTCAGGATAATGAACCGTAAAGACGTTGGCGTAGGCTTCCTCGTTCTTCTCCTTGAGGTAACCGCGCGAGGCATATGGACCGAAGCGCCGCGGGTCGACGCCCATCATGTCGATGGACGGCTCGCCCTCGACGATCCACTCGGCCAACTGCCAGCCCGCGCCGCCGGCAGCCGTGACGCCGAAGCTGTGGCCCTCGTTGAGCCAGAAATTGCGCCGGTCCCAGGCCGGCCCGATGATCGGGGAGCCGTCCGGCGTGTAGGCGATCGCGCCGTTATACACCTGCTTGATGCCGACCTCACCGAAGGCGGGCACGCGCTCGATCGCGGTCTCGATATGCGGCTCCAGCCGCTCCAGGTCTTCCTGGAACAACTCGTATTCGGCTTCCTCATCCGGCCCGTCAACATAGCAGGCCGGTGCGCCTTTCTCATACGGGCCGAGCAGCAGGCCGCCGGCTTCCTCGCGCATGTACCAGGAGCTGTCAGAGTCGCGCAGAACGCCCATCTCCGGCAGTCCCTGTGCCTTGCGCGCCTGGATGTCGGGGTGGGGCTCCGTGACGATATACTGATGCTCCACCGGGATGACCGGCAGGTCGAGGCCGATCATCTTGCCGGTCTCGCGGGCGAAGTTGCCCGTCGCCGAAACGACATGCTCGCAGGCGATGTCCCCCTTGTCGGTGTGCACGATCCAGCTATCGTCAGGTTTCTGCGTGAAGCCGGTCACCTTGGTGTTGCGGTAGATCTCCGCGCCGCCCGCGCGTGCGCCGCGCGCGAAGGCCTGCGTAAGGTCGGCGGGCTGAATGTAGCCGTCATCGGGGTGCTGGATCGCGCCGAGCAGCCCTTCGGTGTTGCAAAGTGGCCAGATTTCCTTGACCTGCTCGGGCGTAAGCCAGCGCACATTCACGCCGATGGTCTCCGCGACGCCCGCATAATACTTGTATTCGTCCATCCGGTCCTGCGTCTGCGCCAGGCGGATGTTGGAGACGACCGAGAACCCGACATGCTGGCCGGTCTCTTCCTCCAGCTTGTTGTAAAGTTCCACCGAGTATTTGTGGATCTGGCCCACGCTGTAGCTCATGTTCCACAGCGGCAGCAGGCCGGCCGCGTGCCAGGTGGAGCCAGAGGTCAACTCCTTTCGCTCGATCAGAACGACGTCGGACCAGCCCTTCTTGACCAAGTGGTAAAGGGTCGAAACGCCGACGACGCCGCCGCCGACGACCACCACGCGCGCTTGATTCTTCATCGCCGCCTGTCCCGTTTTGCTTGAGTGATAGCTCGACAAAAAGCGTGCCCGGCGCGATGGCCCGAAGCCATCGTCGTCCTTATGCGTGCCTTAACAGCGAAGCATGCGCGCGGACGCAATTAACCGACGCGCGCAGAGCGACATCGGCTTGGCCGATTGCGACGCTGCGCCGGATTACCGCGGTGCCGGCACAGCTTCGAGATCGTCCTGCAGCGAAGCGCCGCCGTGAAGCCTCTGAAACCAGGCGGTTCCGGGCGCCACTGGGCCCCGATCGACGTTCGGCGCGCCGCGCCCGGCGAGGAGATCGTCCCGGTCCACCGTGCGCGTTTCGCTTGAGATGCGGGCTTCAGCGGTCGTATTCGGCACGGTGGCGTGCAGGTGCGTTGCAGAAAACGCCATCAGCGTGCCGGTCGGCACAACGAGCGATAGCGCCTCCTGCCAATCCAGCGGCTCGCGCGCCGTTGGCAGCTCGGGATAACCCGGCTCGGAGCGGGCGCGCCTGGCGTCCCAGCCGGCGCTGTCGTTGACCACCTTCCGGTCCCAGGCCCGCGGGAAAACGGCCATGGTCCGCTCGGGGGCGAGGTCGTAGATTGGTAGCCACCAATTGATCTGGCAGTCCAAACCTGAGCCCCAGCTATCCCGGTGGGCGGGGAGAAGGCCATAGCCCGGCGCGTTCGCGGTCTCGTGCGGCGGAGCCGAGCGCAGCACAAGCCGGTCGCGATAGGTCGCTTCCGGGGCAACGCCCGCAGCCGTCAGCGCGTCGGTCCAGTACCGAGCGATTTCCGGGGACTGGGCGAACCGCCTCTGCGCCTTGCGCATCGTCTTGCGAAAGCCGCTCAGTCCGAGCGCCCGATAGGCGGTCGGCGGGTGCGCGCCGTCAAAGACGTCTTCAAGAATCGCGCGGGTCTCGGCGACGAGGGACGCCACGGGTGCCAGCCCATCGAAAAAGAGTATGCGCCCGGTATACAAGCGCCCGGTCAGGGCCTCCGGCGAGAGCCCGCCGCTGACCCTGTCGATCCAGTCTTCGGCGTCGATGCCAGTCATTTCTGCGGTCCTTCGTTTCGCTCCGCGATCATGCCCCGGGACGGCTGCCACCGCCCCGCAGACTGCGACTCGCGCCGCTCCTATCACGCCGCAAACACGACAGCTTTATCCCCCTGTGCAGCAAGGCCGATTTCAAGCTGTCAAAGAGTCGTTTTGGGGACGATATGCCGCTGCGGTTTGTGACCATATGCGTCGAGATAAATGTCCGAGGCAGAAGGAAGTCCGCCATGCTGGAGAAGGCCGAAATGAGCGAAAGCGAAACCGAGCCCAACCGCTCCCATCCCAACGTTCCCGACATCGACCAGTCGGATCGTCATGTCCCGATCAACCTGCGCCAGTCCGGCCCGACGCCCGTGCAGATGCTGATCTCGACCCGCGTGCGGAAGTCACCGTTCTGGCATCTCGCCGTGGAAGCCGGCTGCTGGCGCGCGACGGTCTATAATCGCATGTATCACCCGCGCGGCTATGTCCGCCCGGAGGACGGCGGCGCGATGGCCGAGTACGACGCGCTGGTGAACCGCGTGACAATGTGGAACGTCGCGGTTGAGCGTCAGATCCGCGTGAAAGGCCCGGACGCCGAGGCGTTCGTCAACTATGTGATCACGCGCGACGCCACCAAGATCAAGCCGATGCACGGCAAATACGCCATTCTCTGCAACGAGAAGGGCGGCATCCTGAACGACCCCGTGCTGCTCCGGCTGGAGAACGATGAGTTCTGGTTCTCGATCTCCGACAGCGACCTGATGCTGTGGCTGCAAGGCGTCAATGTCGGCAAGAAGTTCGACGTGGACATCGCCGAGATCGACGTGTCGCCGCTACAGATCCAGGGGCCGCTCTCGGAAGACCTGATGGCCGAGCTGTTCGGTGATGAAGTCCGCACAATGCCGTATTACGGCCTGATGCGTGGCAAGCTGGCCGGTGCCGACGTGATCGTCAGCCAGACCGGCTTCACCGGGGAGAAGGGCTACGAAATCTACACCTACGACAGCACCATCCACGCCGAGGCCGTCTGGTACGCCGTGCGCGGCGCGGGCGCGAGCTATGGCCTGCGCGTGATCGCCCCGGCCCACCACCGCCGCGTGGCCGCAGGCATTCTGTCCTGGGGTCAGGACATGGACAGCGAGACTTCGCCGTTCCAGGTCAACCTGGCCTATCAGGTGCCGCGCAAGAAGCAGGCGGATTATATCGGCAAGGAAGAGCTTGAGCGCCAGCGCAAGATCATCGACGAGGGCGGGTTCCCCTTCAAGATGCGCATGGTTGGCATCAAGCTGGGCGGCCAGCCGATCACCGACTACGCCAATGACTTCTGGTTGATCTCCGAGCCTGAAGGCGGGCGTGTCGGCTATGTCACGTCGCCATGGTGGTCCCCGGAGCTACAGACGAACATCGCGCTGTGCTGGGTTCCCCACCGGCTGTCCGAGCTTGGCACGCGGCTGCTGGTCGAGGTGCCGGAAGCCTATACCGAGCGTTCTGGTGAGCCGGTCGCGGCCGAGGTGGTGGAAGTGCCGTTCCGCCCGTCGGTCAATCCGAGCGCACGCGAGCGCGCCAAGGCACGCGGCCGCGACTGGGCCTACTAGGCCGCTACACCGAGCACGCTCTCACGGTTGCTGGGTCGTCTCCTCTCCGCCGGTCCGGGGTGATCTCCGGGCCGGCCTTTTCGTCCCGGCGACCGGTCCGGCACGGTCGCGCTTGACGGGGCGCGTGGAAGTTGCAACACACCATGGCAGTTTCAAGCCACCACGAGAAAGGCGTCTGCCATGCGTATCGATGCCATCCCCATCGGCGATCATCCGCCGCATGACGTCAATGTCGTCATCGAGGTTCCCATCGGCGGCGAACCCATCAAGTACGAGATGGACAAGGCGTCGGGCACGCTGTTCGTCGACCGCGTGCTCTACACGGAGATGCGCTATCCCGGGAACTACGGTTTCGTCCCGCACACCCTGTCGGATGACGGGGACCCTGTGGATGTCCTGATCGCCAATCAGCGCCAACTCATCCCTGGCGCGGTGATGAACTGCCGGCCCGTCGGCGTTCTCTACATGCGCGATGAGGCCGGCGCGGATGAAAAGATCGTCGCGGTGCCGTCCGGCCGCGTTTCGGCGATGTACAACAACATCGACAGCTATCGCGACCTGCCGGAGATGCTGATGCGCCGGATCGCCCACTTTTTCCAGCGCTACAAGGACCTGGAAGATGGGAAATGGGTGGAGATCACCCGCTGGGGCGACGATGCCGAGGCGCGCGAACTGATCCTGAAGGCAATTGAAGCCGGCAAATCCGGCCTCACAGTCTGACGAGGGGCGCAATGAGCGAGATGCGGCTTGCCGTCATGGGCGCAGCGGGACGCATGGGGCGTGCGCTCATCCGCGCGGTGCATGAGTCGCCGCAGTCCACGCTGGTCGGCGGGACCGAGGCGGCCGGCTCCGAAGCCATCGGGAAAGACTTGGGCGAACTGGCCGGG
Organism: Dichotomicrobium thermohalophilum; assembly: GCF_003550175.1. Classification (NCBI taxonomy): domain Bacteria; kingdom Pseudomonadati; phylum Pseudomonadota; class Alphaproteobacteria; order Hyphomicrobiales; family Hyphomicrobiaceae; genus Dichotomicrobium; species Dichotomicrobium thermohalophilum. The sequence goes on along the minus strand of NZ_QXDF01000004.1, from coordinate 113,260 downwards.
GTGGGGGCTCTCGGCATCCATGTGACCGACGATCCGCTGGAGCTGTTCACGCGTTGCGAGGGTATTCTCGATTTCACCAGCCCCAACGCCACGGCTGAATACGCCGGTTTGGCCGCCCAGGGGCGCATCGTTCACGTGATCGGAACCACAGGGTTCGGCGAGTCGGATGAGCAGCGCATCGCCAGCGCGTCGCGTCATGCCACGATCGTGAAGGCCGGGAACATGAGCCTGGGGGTCAACCTGTTGACTGCGTTGACCGAGAAGGTTGCCGCCGCGCTCGACCAGGACTACGACATCGAAATCGTCGAGATGCATCATCGTTACAAGGTCGACGCGCCCTCAGGCACCGCGCTGATGCTGGGTGAGGCCGCGGCCAGCGGTCGGCAGGTCGCGCTTTCCGAGCATGCCGTCAAGGCCCGCGAAGGGCATACCGGCCCACGCCAAAGCGGCGACATTGGTTTTGCGACGCTGCGCGGCGGCGATGTCGTGGGCGAGCACACGGTGGTGTTTGCCGGGCAGGGTGAGCGGGTCGAACTTACGCACCGGGCGACCGACCGGCAGATTTTCGCGCGCGGTGCGGTGAAAGCTGCGCTATGGGCGCGCGGCAAGCCGCCCGGCATCTATTCCATGCGCGACGTGCTCGGCCTATAACGTATTGAGGCCGGCCCGGCCGGTACTTTTCGGGAGGTAGATGAATTTCATGCTGGTGCTCGTTCGTCACGGCGAAAGCGAATGGAACAAGCTGAACCTGTTCACGGGCTGGCGCGACGTTGAGCTGAGCGAGCGCGGCGTCGAGGAGGCGCGCAAGGCCGGGCACGCGTTGAAAGAGGCCGGCTTCACGTTCGATATTGCATTTACGAGCGCGCTGAAACGCGCCCAGCACACACTGGACATCATTCTGGAAGAGCTTGGGCAGACGGATATCCCGATTGAGCGCGACCAGGCGCTGAACGAGCGCGACTACGGCGATCTCGCCGGGCTGAACAAGGACGCGGCGCGTGAGCGCTGGGGCGAGGAGCAGGTGCACATCTGGCGCCGCTCCTACGACACGCCGCCGCCCGGCGGCGAAAGCCTGAAGGACACCGCCGAGCGCGTCTTGCCCTATTACGAAGACAAAATCCTCCCGCTCGTGAAAGAGGGCAAGGACGTCATCGTGTCAGCGCACGGTAACTCGCTGCGCGCGCTGATCATGAAGCTCGACGACCTGTCCCGCGACGAAGTCACCCAACTCAATCTCGCCACCGGCGTGCCGATCGTCTACAAGATCGATGCCGACGGCAGCGTGGCCGAGAAGCGGGAACTGTCCATCTAAGCTCCTGCGCAAACTTCATAAGTTTTTCCAGGGCGGTTTAGCTCTCGTTCAATGCCTGTCTGGCATCCTTTGCCGAAGTTTGTTCGGAGAGGATGCTCGTCATGCGTTGGGTTGCGCTTGCGCTGCTTCTGGGTTTGATCGCGTGGACTGGGGCGCGGCAGGATGCGGCAGCGTTCGACAGCGAAACGATTATTCACAAAAGCGCGCTCCCGCAGCCGCGGTCCGGGCGCGTGACCATGCCCATCCACGGCCTGACCAATGCGCCGCCCGGCTACGTCGACTTCTGCCGCCGGCAAGCCGACGAATGCCGGTCACAGTCCACGGTGCGCCGCGCCTCTGGCGGAGCCGGGCGCCTCGATCTGACCGCCGACCGCTGGATCATGCTCAATGCCGTGAACAGCTACATCAATGACACGGTGGCGCCGAAGACGGACCGCGAACTCTACGGTGTCGAGGAGTACTGGACGATGCCGGACAGCGCCGGTGACTGCGAGGACTACGTGTTGCTGAAGCGCCGCGAACTCATCAAGCGCGGCTGGCCGGAAAGCGCGCTGCTGATCACCGTGGTGCTCGACGAGCAGGGCGACGGCCATGCTGTGCTGACCGTGCGCACGGCCCAGGGCGACTTCGTCCTGGATAACAAGCACTCGCGGATCCTCCTCTGGCGCGACGTGCCCTATACCTTCATCAAGCGCCAGTCCTATCGCTCGCCGCAGCTATGGGTGTCGCTAACACCGCGGCTGGGTCGCGGGTCGGTCGCCGCCGCCAACGCGGAGCTGCGCTAGGCTAGGTCCCGCCTGATGTCTCGATGTTGAGCACGCGTCCGCAGTGCTTGCAGTGCACGGCGTCGGCATCGTGCTGGTTCAGGCCGCAGTCCGGGCAGGTGTAGTGCACCTTGCTGGGCCGGAAGATGACCTGCAAGAGCCGCAGGAACAGGCCCACCCCGAACACAAGGATGACGACTGCCAACAGCCGTCCGACCGTGCCCTGCAGCACGATGTCGCCGAAGCCGGTGGTCGTCAGCGCCGTGACGGTGAAATAAAGGGCGTCGAGATAGTTGTTGATGCCCTCGTTCGTGCGGTGCTGGAGCACGAACACCAGCGCCGAGATCACGAACACGAAGACCAGCAGGTTGAAGACGCTGTTGATGACCTCTTCGTGCCGCCGGAAGAAGGGGTAGAGCTCACGCAGGTCGCGCAGCATGTGGTACGAGCGCAGCAGCCGGAAGATCCGCAGGATGCGCAGAAAGAGATAGTCTTCCGCTGCGGCCGGGACCAGCAGCGAGGCGAGCACAGCCACGTCGGTCCAGGTGCTGATCTCGCGGAAATAGACGCGCGCGCTGGTCGAGGCGATGAACCGCGCCAGCAGGTCGAGCCCGATATAAAGGCCGATGCCGATGTCGATCGTCCGGTAGATGTCTGACGGCGGCAGCGCCGTAACGGCTATGAAATAGATCAGCGTCGCCGTGTCGATCGCCAGCAGCGTGAAGCGAAACGCGCGGGAATAGGGATGCGTCCCGTAATAAAGCTCGCGGATGAATTTTTTCACGGCGGGCTCACCGGCATTGGCTGGATGGCAAAACGCCGCGATCTTTCAAAATCCTGGCCTGCGGCGCAAGCGCAAACCACCGCCTCTCAGGCCGTATCCGCAGGCTTTGCCGTGGCTGGCCGCCTCAACCATGCCCCAAGCGCGAACGCGCCGTTGCCGATGATCATGACGGTCGCGGAGATCAGCAGCAACTTGTTGTATTTGATCGTAATGCCGGTGAGCGGAGCGATGATGTCGGCGTGTCCGCCGCTTTCCGCGTAATAAAGCGCCGCGCCCGCGATCGCCGCAATGAAGGCGGTCAGATAGCTCCACCGCGGGATGGCCATGTTGCCCCAGATCGAGAAGAAGATCACCGGCGCAAGGAATAGTGAGGCCGTGCCGCTGACCGCGACGGCGGCATAGAGGTCGTCGGTCCCGAGCGCGAGAAACACCAACCCGCCGAGCGCGAACAGCGCCATGGCGATGCGCCCGTTAGCGACCGTCGGCTGGCCGATGCGCATGTCGGCCACGGCCAGCTTCGCGGCGCTGGAGAACGTGGAATCGAGCGTGGAGACCGCCGACAGAACGAGCGCGAGGTTGACGAGGGTCATCGTTGTGTCGCCCAGCAGCCTGGCGAGCACAGCCATCATCTCCTCGCCCTGCTGCGCTTCCACGCCGGCGATAACGCCCAGCAGCGAAAAGCCGAGGATACAGATGACGCTGATCCACGCCGCGTGCAGGAAGCTCGCCCGCGTGGTGCGGCGGTCCGCGATGAAGCCGCGATCCATCATCACCGGGTCGTGCATCGGGTAGCTCCACACCTGCAAAAGCGCCACCAGCAGCAGATTCCAGCCGTTTTCGAGGACCAGGGGGCTGCTTGCGCCGATCGCCGCGACGGAGGTCGCGGGAAGATCGATCAGCGCGAACATGATGAGCACCATCAGTGCGAGGAACAGGCTCATTTGCAGAACGTCGGTGCGCAGCGAGGCGCGCAGGCCGCCGATCATCGAATAGGCGAGGGTGACCAGCGTGGTGACGCAGACCGCCAGCAGATAGATGGTCGAGCCGGCGGTGCCGAAGATGATCCCGACGACCAGAAGATTTGCGAAAACCTCGCTGATGAGGCGCAGCGCGATCAGGAAGTTGTAGCTGCTGGTACCCAGCGTGCCGAAGCGTTCGCGCATGAAATCCTGGATGCTGCGCGCGCCGTGGCGAAAGCGGAGTTGGTCAACGATGGCCCAGCCGGTCAGGAACGAAAGGTAATAGGCCGCGTAGGCGATGCCGCCGGCGATGCCGAAATAAAAGCCGAGGATCGCCGCGGTCAGCAGCGAGCGGGCGAAGATCCACGTCGTGACCTGCGAGAAGGTGAGCGTGAGCACGCCCGGCGGGCGTCCGCCTTCGGCCCAGCCGCGATAAAAGCTCTGGCTGTCGCGCGCAAGCGGCGCGACGAAGAAGCTCAGCAGGATCAGCGCGGCCAGCGCGGTCACAAGGATTTCGGTCATGAGGCACACCCTTGCCGTTGGGACCGCTCGAACTTGAGCATGAGCGTCAGTGCGGCGCGAAGTGACAAGTGTTCACGAATGCGTCAGCCGGCGGCCGCGTGAGAGATAATCGCTGGTGCGCATCTCCATCAGACGCGAGACGGTGCGCTCGAAAAGCAAGGCGCCGTCGCCGGCTTCATAGAGCGCTTCGGGTTCCGCGTCGGCTGTCATGATCAGCCCTGTGCCGGCGTCGTACAACGCGTCGATCAAGGTGATGAAGCGGCGGGCCTCGTTGCGCTTTTCCGGCCCCATCACGGGCACGCCTTCAACGAAAATGGTATGAAAGTCGCGGGCCAGCGCCAGATAGTCGTTTGCCCCGAGCGGCTGCTCGCACAGATCAGCAAACGTAAAGCGCGCCGCGCCCATTGCCGCCTCGGGGACATCCAGGCAGCGCCCAGCCACGGCGATCTCGCGGGGCTCGCCGCGTTCCGTACCGGTCAGGCTGATCCAGAGCGCCTCGATCCGTGCGCGCGCGTCTTCATCAAGCGGGTAAAAGTAGAGCGGCGAACCGGACAGCTTTTCCAGCCGGTAATCCCGCGCCGAGGACAGCTCCAGAACCTCCACGCGCTGCTCCAGCTCGGCGATGAACGGCTCGAACAGGTTGCGGTTCAGCCCGTCCTTGTAGAGATCGCGCGGCGGCACGTTGGAGGTCGCCACCAGCACGAGGCCGGTCTCGAACAGCACGTTGAACAGCCGCCCCAGAATCATGGCGTCGGCGATGTCAGTGACGTGAAACTCGTCGAAGCACAGCAGGCGCGTGTCCTTGGCGATCTCCTTGGCCACCTGCTCGATCGGGTCGCCTTTCGCCGTCTTGCGGAAATGCGCGGCACGCTCATGCACTTCGGCCATGAAGGCGTGGAAGTGGTCGCGCCGCTTCTCGCGGATGTCGACGCTGTCAAAGAACAGGTCCATCAGCATCGTCTTGCCGCCGCCGACGCCGCCGAAGATGTAAAGCCCGTAAGGCACTTCGCCGCGCTTGCGGGTGAAGAAAGACAGCGGGTCGGTGCGTGTCGGCCGGCGATAACGCGCGATGCGGTTGGCGAGAAGTTGCAGCTTCTCCACCGCCATCGCCTGCGCAGGGTCGGGCCGGAGCGCGCCGGACTGAAGCATTTCACGGTAGCGCTCGCGAAGTTCTGCCGGCGGGTTTGGTGACATGGTATTCCGTGCTTCAGGCGGTAACGGGTGCGGTTTGCTCGGCACGTGCGGCGGTTTCGACGATGAGCCGCGCGCCTCTCAAGGCCTGAGCGCGCGTGAGTGGCCCCGACTCGGCGATGTGAGGGATATGGACGAAGCCGACGCGGGTTGAGGTGCCGTGCGCCCAGTGCAGGGTATGAAAGAACAGGGCGTTGCACAGGTAGCGGCCTGGATCTTCCGACAGGGCGACGGGAATGTCCGCCGCCGCTACGGTCGAGGCGATCGGCTCAAGCGGCAGCGTCGCGTTGAGGGTCTCGACCGGCGACGGCAGCAATCGGTGATCCTTGGGCGACGCGCCGTCCACATCGGCATGAGGCCCGCGCGCGTTGTAGGCCCGCTTTTCCAGACAGAAGCCGGTTGCCTCCTGCGAGACGCCAAACAGGATCACCTGACGCGGTCGCGCTGCCTCCAGCAGCGGTTCCAGCGCGGCCCAGGCGCTTTGCCAACTCACCGGCAGCACCGCACCCGTCAGCGGGCGCGCATGTGTTCGCGCCAGCGTCTGCACCAGCCAGCCCGAAGGGTTCCACCCCACGCCGGGAAACGGGCCGAACCCGGTGACCAGCATCCCCGACGCGCTCACCTCTCCCCCTCCGCCGTTCCCGTCGCGAGCGCGCTGAGCCCCAGGGCGGACGCAATCTCTTCCGCCGCCAGGCTCGGCACGAGCTCGCCAGCGCGCACGCGCGCCTCCAGGCCCTTCAGTTTCTCGGCAATCGCCGGGTCATCGGTCAGCGCCTGACGCAGGCGCGCCTCGATCAGATCATGCATCCACGCCACCGCCTGTTCCCGGCGCTTCTCCTGCCACTCGCCGGATTTGGTCATCGTGTCGTGATAGCTTTCGATCTGATGCCACAAAGCGTCTAGCCCGATGTTCTGCAGGCCCGATATCGTGATGACCGGTGCGCGCCAGTTCGGGCTTGGCGGGGTCAGAATTTGCAGCGCATTCCGGTAGTCGTTTGCGGTTCGGCGGGCGCGGTCGACATTATCGCCGTCGGCCTTGTTGACAGCGATCATGTCGGCCAGTTCTAGCACGCCCTTCTTCAGGCCCTGCAGGTCGTCGCCGGCGCCAGGCAGCAGCAGGACGAGGAAGAAATCGACCATGTTGGCGACCGCGACCTCCGACTGCCCCACGCCGACCGTCTCGACGATGATGACATCGAACCCGGCCGCTTCGCAGAGCAGCATCGTTTCGCGTGTGGTGCGCGTGACGCCGCCGAGCGTGCCCGCTGAGGGCGATGGACGAATGAAGGCTTGATCATCTGCGGCGAGCCTGGCCATGCGCGTCTTGTCGCCGAGGATCGAGCCGCCGGTGCGCTGCGAGGTGGGGTCGACGGCGAGCACGGCGACGCGGTGCCCCCGTGCAGTCAGGTTGGTGCCGAGCTGGTCGATGGTCGTGGATTTTCCCGCGCCGGGCGAGCCGGTCAGCCCGATGCGATAGGCCCCGCCGGTATGGGGCAGAAGCCTCTGCAACAGCTTGGCCGCGGCGGCGCGGTCGCGCCGTTGGCGGCTTTCGATAAGCGTAATGGCGCGCGCCAGCATGGCGCGGTCACCGTCGCGTACGCCGGTCACGTATGCGTCAAGCCTGGGGCGTGGCCGCGGCGGGGTGCCGGTCTCATTCGATCCCATGGTTTTCGGATACGCGAAAAGCGCCCGGCGTGGCAAGGATGCCGGCCTCGTTCGGGGCAGTCGCGCGGATGCCATGAAAATTGTTCGGAACCGCCATAAATCCGGCCACGTGTCGCCGAAAAGGTCGGTAAAAAACACGTATCAGTTGTGGTGCGTCGGTGATTCGTTTTGAGACAGTGAGAACAGGTGGGACGATATGGAGACCCAACCGTCTGATCAGAAGCGGCATATCCGCCAGGCGCTCGCTGACCTCGTGTTCGGCCTGGCGCTGTTTGCGATCTTCGTCTTGCTGGGTGTCTTCGGCGTCAAGCAGGCCTCCTCCGAAGTGGGCATCCACCCGCCGCCGGCGCAGGAGGCGCCGTTGCCAAAAGACAACCCCGGAAGCGTTGTTCGTGATATCCTGCTTCCTCTCGGCGGAAGAACGTGATAGCTGTATTTTTGTTCTTGTGGTCTGACTGGCCGATGAACGGCGCGCGCAAATGCGCCGGATCGCGGCGGGCATTCCCAAGAACCAGACCCCTGGCGGAACTGGTGTTGCGTACGCCAGGTGGTCCTGCTTTCGGAGCGGTCGCGTCTGTGCGTCTGGCGGCGTTGTTTGTCAAAGTTTCCGCGTTTCTTCACGAAAAGGTCAGATCGTCGCGCTATCCGGGAGGAACCTTTTCCGGAGCGTGCCGGTTACGGTATTATTATCATCGCCGTTGCCGCATCAGGAGACCGATGACATGACGTATCTACGCCGCAGACTGTTCTCATCCAGCCGCGTAATGCGCTGGCGCGGAACGCGGGCGATCCTGTTGGCGGCCGCGGTTGGTTTCAGCGGATGGCAGACGGCGCAGTTTGAGTGGTCTGAGGCAGGCCGCGCGCTCGATCAGGCGCTATGGACCCATGCGCTTGAGGACAGGGCGACGGTCTCCGATTTGCAGGCAGCCGCGCCACTCTGGCGCGAACGGGAAGGGGCCAGCGGCGACAAAATTGTTGAGCGCGTGGACCCTTCCAAGCCAGCGAAATCCAGCGTAGCCGTGCTCGATGAGGTCAGCGGCCACGCGATTCCCGCGCCGGTTCTCGCGGAGCAGGCTGCAGAGAAGAGCGAGACCGCCTCCTTGCCCGTGAAGCCAGCCCGCTTCAACGGTCTCACAGCCGGCGACCGTCTGACGGTCACGACAACCAGCGGCGACGTCTACACCTTCGAAGTCGTCACGGGCCAGGAAGACATAACCGCTGACGGCAAGATCGCCATCCGGGTGATGGCACCCGATGGCGACCAGGGTCCGGTGCTCTATACGGTCCGGCCGGTGACGCCTGGAGAGCCTGGGGCGCTGACTCCACAGCAGGAACTGTAACGCGCACTGCGCTTATTTCGGTGCGCGCTTGGCCAGGATGCGCTGCAGCGTCCGGCGGTGCATGTTCAGCTTGCGCGCCGTCTCCGACACATTGCGATCGCACAGCTCATACACACGCTGGATGTGCTCCCAGCGCACGCGGTCAGCCGACATCGGGTTTTCAGGCGGCGGCGCGTGTGCCTCCTGGGTCGCCATGAGCGCGGCGTAGACGTCATCCGCATCCGCCGGCTTCGAGAGATAATCGACAGCGCCCATCTTCACCGCAGCCACAGCGGTGGTGATGTTGCCATAGCCTGTCAGCACGATCGCACGGCTATCCGGGCGCAACTCATGCAGAAGCTGCACCACATCCAGCCCATTGCCGTCTTCCAGGCGCATGTCGATTACCGCGTAAGCGGGCGGATTCGAGCGGATTTCCTTCATGCCTTCGGCCACGCTTTCGGCGCTGCGCACGTCGAAGCCGCGCGACTCCATGGCTCGCACAAGACGGTTCAGGAACGGCTTGTCGTCATCCACCACAAGCAGGCTGTTCTCTGCCCCGATGTCGACCTTGTTTTCGGGTTCCACGACGGTCATCTCACGCATTCCTTCCATTTGATCTGATAATACGCGAGCTGCCCTATACATGGATTACCCGACCCTCGGGGTAAAGAGCCAGCCGATCGACGCTTCGATGACCGCTGCACGCGAAAAGCCGGCTCAGGCCGTCTCGGCAAGGTCCTTGGCGCGGTAGAAGGCTTCGCGCGGCCAGGTAATTTCCACCACGGCCCCTGTCTTGGGCGGACGGGCATTGCGCAGGGACAGCCGTGCGCCGGAGCGTTCCAGCAGTGTCTTCGCGATGAAGAAGCCCAAGCCAAGACCGGTCTCGGGAACGCCGCCGCGCCGCTGGGCCTGTGGACGGGTGGTGACATAAGGCTCGCCCAGCCGGCCCATGATGCCGGCCTGAAAGCCTGGGCCGTCGTCGCGGATCGTGAGGTAGACGTTGCGGCGGTCCCACTCAGCCGTGATCTCGACCTTTTTGCGGGCAAAATCGACCGCGTTCTCCACAAGATTTCCCAAGCTGTAGATAATGCCTGGGTTGCGCCGCATGACCGGTTCGCCTCCCGCCTTGTCGTCCCCGCCTTCGACCGCGTGCACGTTGACTTCGATGCGTTTGTCGGATTGGCGATAGGGGTCAATGACCTCTTCGATCATCTGGCCGATGGGCATCCGCTCGAACACTTCGTCCTGTTCCTGCGTGCGGCCGGACAGCCGGCCCAGGATTTCGCGGCATCGCTCGGCCTGGCTGCGCAGCAGCGCCACGTCCTCGTAATGCGGCGAGTCCTCCGGCACAGAGCGCAGCAGCTCCTTGGATACCAGCGTGATGGTGCCAAGCGGTGTGCCCAGCTCATGCGCGGCGGCGGCCGCCAGCCCGTCGAGTGCCGAGAGCCGCTGCTCGCGGGCCAGCACCATTTCCGCGGCCGACAACGCCTCGGACATCTGCCGCCGCTCCTGTCCAACCCGCCAGGAATAGACCGCCGAAAACACGATGCAGCTCGTGAGCGCGGTCCACACGCCGTAGATGTAGATCGACGGCAGGACGGGAGCCGGCTGCCCCGACCAGGGGAGGGGGAAATGGAACCAGATCAGGACGGTGGCGCACAGGATCGCAAAACCGGACAGCAGCATCGTCTTGGACAATGGCAGCGACGATGCCGAGACCGCGACAGGCACCACGATCAGCAGCCCAAACGGATTCTGCAGCCCGCCCGTAAGGAACAGGAGCACGCCGAGCTGGAAAATATCGAAGCCCATGAGCCACATGGCCGGGCCTTCGTCCAGGCGCTTGCTGGCCGGATGGCGGGTCAGGAAGAGATTGAGCAGTGCCGAAAGGGCGATGACGATCAGGCAGGCGACGATCGGGAAGTGGAACCCGAGCAGCTGATCGACGAAAAAAACGGTGAGAAGCTGGCCGGCGACCGCAACCCAGCGCAGGCGTACAGTCGTCTGAAGCCGGAGGCCGCTGCTTTCGTGAGCCGGGTTCACGGGGCCTGTCAAAGGGAGTTGGTCCTTAACTTGCAAACGCTGGACGCTCAGCTCCGTCGCGGGAACAAACGCGCGTCTTCCGGTGTCGGATCATCGGGGAGTTCCGCCGCGGCGCGCTGCTCGGCCGCTTCAGAGATGAGATGTTCCAGCAGGTCCGGGAACAGCATTGGCTGCTCCGCCGCTTCCCAGAGAAAATAGCCGAACGAGCCCGGGCAGGGGTTCACCTCGTTCAGCCAGAACTCGCCGGTCGCTTCGTTGCCGATGAAGTCGAAGCGCGGTGCGCCGGTGCCGTGGAAATGGTCGTAGGCTGTGCAAGCCCATGCGCGCAGACGCTCCTCGACCTCTGTCGGCAGTTCCGGATTCAACTCGCGGGTCAGGGAGAGCATGCCCTCGCTTGCGCGTCCGCCGCCGGGCGACTTGCTGCCGGCTTCCTTGCCGCCGCCTGAGAGATACTTTTGCTTGAAGTCCAGTAGCTCCTCCGCGCGCTTCGGCTTTTCGATAGCGGAGGTCCGCAGCTCGCCAGCAATCCGCGCAACCGACAGATTGTATTCAACCATGTTCTCCACAAAAGGCTCAAGAATTGCGGCCGTGTCATACTTGAACAGGCCAGGCAGGACAGCGCTCAATTCCTCCATAGTGTTCACACGTGCCACGCCGATGCTGCTGCCCAGGTGCGAAGGCTTGACGATGCAGGGGAAAGCGAAGTCGCCGACCTGCGCTTTCAGTTCCTCCTCAGCCAGCAGCAGCCCCTGCGCCGGCCGCTTGATCTCGCGGAAGGGGAGCATCGCGATATCGGTGTCGGCGAGGAGGCGCTTGGTCGCAACCTTGTCCATCGTGATGGTCGAGGCGAAGGCGCGCATCCCCGTATAGGCGATATCCGCCATTTCCAGCGCGCCCTGCAGGCGGCCGTCCTCGCCATAGAGCCCGTGAAAGGCGAGCAGCGCCGTGTCAAACTCGATGACTTTCGCGCGCTGGAACAGCGAGCCGCCCGTTGTCATCAGCCGGCCGCGATCGCCCGGTGTCAGGTCGAGACGCACATCGGTCAAGTTAGCCCGCGCGCTCGGGCCGGGGATGTAGGTGTCGCGGCTCAGCAAATCCTGGCCGGTGAGCATCTCGCCGCGCGCGGTGATGTAGACCGGGATGACCTCGTAAAGCTCTGGGTCCAGAGCCTCGGCGGCCTGAAGCCCTGTGACGATGCTCACGTCATGCTCGGGCGAGCGCCCCCCGAAAAACACCGCGATGACTTGCTTTTCCGTCGCCATTTCCGCTACGCCGAATGCTTCTAATGATTGCTCGCGCCGATATTAGAGGGTTGAGCCTGCTTTGCCAGTCCCCGCCTGGACATCGCTGCCCCCGGTGCCCCATGCCTGTTGTAAACTTGATGCGGGCGGCTACGGTAGCGTGGCAGTCGATGAAGCGGATCCGCGGGCAGCCGAGCCGCTTGTCGATCTCAGCGATTATGGCCTCGCCGGGAAAAACTACTATGCCCGCACCGATGGCGGAAATGCGCCGTATCACCGCGCCATTGCCGGGCATATCAACGGCCTATGGGCGCGACGATCGGTTGCAGAAAAACTGGTGCGCGTCAATCGCGGATTGCAGGAGTGGGGCTTTCGCCTTTTTGTCTGGGATGCTTACCGGCCCGCGGCCTGCCAGCAGGGCTTGTGGGCGTTCTGGTGGGAGCAGGCGCGGCAGGACCGACCGGATGCGGATGACGCGAGCATTCGCGCCCGCGTTCTGGAGTTCGTGTCCGATCCCTCGCGTTTCGACCCCGGCGACCCCGCGACCATCCCGACGCACGCGACCGGCGCGGCGATCGACCTGACGCTGCAGCATCTCGATACCGGCGCGCTCGCCGAGATGGGCGCCGGGTTCGACGAGATGAGCCCGCGCGCGGCGAGCGACTATTTTGAGCGCGCGCTGGAGCGCGGCGATATCGCGCCTGACGATCCGCAGCTTTTGCACAGGCGGCTTCTGCATTTTGCTATGCGCGCCGAGGGCTTCGTCAATTATCCGCCAGAGTTCTGGCATTTCGATTGGGGCAATCAGATGTATGTGCGCAACCTCGCCGCGATAGGGGGTGACGCGCCGAGGGCCGCTTGGTATGGCTATGTCCGCCCGCCGGAAGGGGAGAGCCGGACACTATCGGAGCCAGGGGAGAGATGACCGCGCCGATGACGCAAGTCGCGCCGGTGAGCGCCGCGCCATTTGCCTTCGAGGAAATCGGCCTGCCGGCGGATGGCGACACGACGCGCTTCGTCTGGGCGCATGGCTGGGGGCAGAGCCGGCGCGCGCTCGCGCCGCTGGCCGAAGGGCTGTCGGGGCAGGGTACGCATCTGCTGCTGGATTTCCCCGGCTTCGGCGAGTCGCCGCCACCGCCCGATGCGTGGGATACCGGCGATTATGCTGACGCAACGGCCGAGCTTCTGGCGTCGCGTCCGCCGGCCGCGAAGACCATCTGGGTCGGGCATTCCTTCGGCTGCCGTGTCGGGCTGCAGATCGCCGCGCGACATCCGCAGAGCGTGAGCGGGCTGTTCCTGATTGCCGGGGCCGGTCTCCCGCGCCAGCGCAACCTGGGCGAGCGCGTTCGGCTTGGCGCGCGGGTGCGGACCTTCAAGGCGCTGAAGCGCGCTGCGCCGGTCCTTGGTCTCGACGAGGAAAAGCTGCGCCAGCACTTCGGCAGCAAGGACTATGCGAATGCCGGCGAGATGCGCGGGGTGCTTGCGAAGGTCGTGTCCGAGGATCTGAGCGACGTCGCGCGCCAGATCACGTGCCCTGCGCACCTCGTCTACGGCGAAAACGATACGGAGACCCCGCCCGAGATCGGCGAGCGGCTCTCGCGCCTGATCCCGCGTGCGGAATTGACGATCCTGCCACGCCACGACCACTACACGGTACTAACGACCGGGAAGCACCAGGTCCTGAAACGACTGCGCGATTTCGTGGGGACGATCGCATGATTTGGCTCGGAGGAGCGGTGACCGCCGTCGCGTTCCTGTTCTTCGCGCTGCGGCGGCTGCGCCGCTATCTGCACATCTACCAGCAGGAGGAATACGACTCGCTTCGGTTCCTGCGCTGGCTGGTCCGCTCCTTCGCCTTTGACAAGCGCGTGGCGGTGGCGATCGCGGTTATCGCACTTTTCGTGACGCTGGCTGGCCCGATCCTGCCCGCAATCTGGCAGGGCGCGCTTGCCGGCCTTTTCATACTCGCTGCCGTGCTGGAGCCGGACCCGCGCAAGAACGCCAAAAAGAAGCTGGCGATGACGAAGCGCGCGCAGCGCATCTACTGGACGGCGCTGGTGCTGACGGTCCCCGTCGCTGGAATTGCGGCCTTCGCACCCGCGCCGCTCTGGTGGGTGGCGCCGCTCTGGGCGCTGCCGCTCGTTCTGGTGCTCGGCAACCTGATCCTCATGCCGCTGGAGAGCCGGACGCAGCGCAAGTTCTGGAACGAGGCGCACGCCAAGTTGAAGCGCCTTCGTCCGACCGTCATCGGCATCACCGGGTCATTCGGCAAGACCTCGGTGAAGCACATCCTTGGCCACATTCTGAGCATGCACGCCCGCACGCTGTATACGCCTGGCAGCGTGAACACGGTGATGGGCAATACGCGCATCATCCGCGAGCAGCTCAAGCCCGGTACACGCTACTTCATCGCGGAGATGGGCGCTTACGGCATCGGCTCGATCAAGCGCCTGTGCGACCTTACGCCGCCGGACCTCGGCATCCTCACGACGATTGGGGAAGCCCATTACGAGCGCTTCAAGTCGCTGGAGACTGTCGCGCAGGCCAAATTCGAGCTGTCCGAAGCGGTGGTCGCCAAAGAGGGCAAGATGATCGTCGGCGAGGAGGTGCTCGCGCAGCAATACGCCGTCGATTACATGAATGCGCACCGCGACAATTTCATCATCTGCGGTGAGGGCGAGTTCGCGGACCTCAAGATCCTGAATGTCGAACAGAGTAAGGACGGGCTGAAAGTCAGGGTCACATGGCCGGAGATGTTCGGCGCCGAAGAGTTCGCGTTGTTTGCGCCGCTTTATGGTCTGCATCACGGGACCAACATGGCCCTGGCATTCGGCGCAGCGGTGCTGGCGGGGGTACCGGCGAAAAAGGCCATCGCGGCGATGGCGACTGTACCGCAGATCGAGCACCGGCTGGAGGTCAAGCCGCAGGGCGACGGCAGCATCCTGATCGACGATGCCTACAATTCGAACCCGTCGGGTTTCGCGGCGGCGCTGGAACTGACGGACAAGCTGCGCAACGGACGCGGCCGGCGCATCCTCATCACCCCGGGCATGGCCGAACTGGGCGAGCGCCACGATCAGGCGCATGCTGAGTTGGGCCTCAAGGCGGCGCAGTGTATCGACGTGGCGCTGGTGGTGCGGCCGGACCGCATCCCCACTTTTGTCGATACCTTTGAGCGGCGCGCGGCAAACGGCCGGGTCGTCAAGCTCAACAGCTTTGCCGAGGCTGAGGACTGGCTCAAGCGCAATGTGAAAGAAGACGACGTCGTCCTGATCGAGAACGACCTGCCGGATATCCTCGAGCGCGAATTCCGCGTTTGACCTCTAAATACGTCCGACGCGGACCATCACGTCGCGCGGGATGTCGTACTGCTCGATCGTGCGCTTTTCGTCGCGAAAGCCACACAACTCGCGCTGGATCAACAGCGCCCACACGGCCCGCGCGGCCTCATCCAGCAATTCGCCGCGGTCGGCGTCCGGCTGTTCGCCGGCGTCGTAGGCGCGGATCGCTTTCAGCGCTGTTTCGACACGCCGTCCGGCGCGCGTGAGTGAGGCAGCCTTTTCTTCGAGGATTTCCTGGTCAACCTGCTCGGCGGCGGCCTCGCGCAAGGCCGAGGCCTTCTGTGATCGCGGCGGTCGGTGCAAGAGGCAAACTCCCGAACGCTAGCTCAAGTCAATGGCGTAGCGTTTCAGTTCTTCCAGCGGCACGATCTCCAGTGCGGCTTCGTTCGTGGCCGAGAGTACCACGCGAGGCGCCGCGCCGGCAGCATGTGCCTGTTTCCATCGCGCGGCGCACAGGCACCAGCGGTCTCCCGCCTTCAGGCCGGGAAAGCCGTAGGCCGGGATGGGGGTGGAGAGGTCATTTCCGACCGACTTCGTATAGGCCAGGAATTCGTCCGTCATGATCGCGCATACGGTGTGCGAGCCCACATCCTCCGGCCCGGTGTCGCAGCAGCCATTGCGGTAAAAGCCCGTGACCGGCGAGTCGGAACAGGATGCGATCGGTTCGCCGAAGACGTTCTTCTGCTGCTCCTCGCTCATGGTGCTCCCTGACTGGCTGCGCGATCAATGATCCTGCGTGTAACGCACGCGGTACACGCCGTCCTGCAGTTCATCGAAGAATTCCATCACCTGCGGGTGGCGCACCGGCTCGCCGCTGTCATCCGGCAACAAGTTCTGCTCGGAGACATAGGCGATGTATTCGGTCTCGGCGTTTTCCGCGAGCAGGTGGTAATAGGGCTGATCCTTCGCGGGGCGGATTTCCGGCGGGATCGAAAGCCACCACTCCTCGTCGTTGTCGAATTCCGGGTCGATGTCAAAAATCACGCCGCGAAAGGGATAAAAACGATGACGGACAACTTGGCCCAACTGGAACTTGGCGGTTCTGATTTTTTCCATCAATCGTCCTTCCTGCAAAAGGCCCAGGTTGGGCGACGGTCTACAGCCCGTAAACCGAGGCCATCTCCGGGTCTTTGGCCACGACCAGCTTGGCGAGGTCGACAATGACCTTGGCCTGCTTCCAGGTCGCGTCGTCTTGCATCTTGCCATCCACCATCACCGCGCCGCTGCCGTTCGGCATGGCGTCCAGAATGCGTTTGGCGAAGGCGACTTCGTTGGGATCCGGGCTGAAGACCCGCTTGGCAATGTCGATCTGGCTTGGATGCAGCGACCACGCGCCCACGCACCCCTGCAGGAACGCGTTGCGAAACTGTGCCTCACAGCCTTCCGGATCGGAAAAATCGCCGAACGGTCCGTAAAACGGCTTGAGGTCATACATCGCGCACGCATCCACCATTCGCCCGATCGTGTAGTGCCACAAGTCCTGCTGGGAGAAATGCCTCTGCTCGCCCTCTTTGGGGTCCGAAAGGACCCCGTAGGATGGATGACCGCCGCCGACTCGCGTGGTCTTCATCTGGCGCGAGGCGGCGAGATCGGCCGGCCCCAGACTCATGCCATGCATGCGCGGGCTCGACCCGGCAATAGTTTCGACATTGTTAACGCCCTCGGCCGTTTCAAGGATGGCATGGATCATGATCGGGCGCGAGATGCCATACTTCACTTCAAGTTGAGCCAGAAGCTGGTCGAGGTAGTGGATGTCCCAGGGGCCCTCCACCTTGGGCAGCATGATGACGTCGAGCTTGTCGCCAGCCGCGGCGACGATCTCGCAGACATCATCGAGCGCCCAGGGGCTGTTGAGCGCATTGATGCGGGTCCACAGGCCCGTGCTGCCGTAATCATGAGCCCGCGCCATGTCGATGAAGCCGTAGCGCGCGGACTCCTTGGCGTCGGCCGGGACGGCGTCTTCCAGATTGCCAAGGACCACATCGACCTGAGGGATCATTTCGGCGATCTTCGCGCGCACCTTCTCCACATGCGGCGGCACGAAATGGATCATCCGCTCCAGCCGCACCGGTTTTTCACGCCAAGGCGCGGGCGCGCCGGCGGCCAGCGGTGCATAGAATTTGGCTGGCGTGCGTGTCTGCGCCATTTTGTCCCTCCCGTCGGCTTTGCGTTCGTTCGGCGGGCGCGTGTCAGCTATAGCGCCGGTTCGACCACATCCACTGCTCGGGATGTTCGCGGATCCAGGCCTCGAACTGGGCCTGCATCTGTTCGACGATCCATTTGATGTCGGCGTCGGGGTCGTCGGTGCGCGGCACCTTCAGCTCCTGCACCTTCACCCTGAAATGCGACCCTTTGCCGACACGGATGCAGCGCCCCAGCCACAACCGCGCGCCCAGTCGCCGCGCAAGCATGGCCGGCACGGCGTTCGAGCGAGCCGGGTGACCGAAAAAAGGCACCTCGATTCCACTGCGATCGTACCGGTCGGCGAGGAATCCCAGCCGGCCGCCCTGGCGGATATAGCTGCCGATGACCCGCGCTGTGGCATACCCGGAGCGTGCTCCGCGGGCGAAGAGGCCCCCCGGATACAGCTTTTCGCGCTGCGTCCTTAGATACAGATCAACGTACGGATTGTCCACGAGCCGGTAGACAGCCGCCGGTTTCGCCTCCGCGCGCGTGAGGGGCAGCATCGCCAGTTCCCAGTTCCCCATGTGCATGGACGCGCAGATCGCCGGCCCCATGCGCCCCCGGTAACGCTCCAAAAGCTGCGGGTTCTCGACCTCAACGCGTTCCGGCTCATCGAGGATTTCATCCAGCCGCATGGTTTCCGCCATGACGCGGCCGAGATTGGCCCACATCTCCCGCGCGATCCTCTCACGTTCTTCCGGCGATTTCTCCGGAAAGGCTTTTTCGAGATTGGCCAGCGCGCGTTTGTGGCGGCGTGTTTTCGGCGCGATGAAGGCCCAGGTCTTTGCCGACCAGGATGTCGCTGTGTCCAGCGGGAGAGCGCGGACCAGCGCGATCACGCCGCGCAGCAGCAGATACTCGGCAAAATGGCGGGCCTTGAGCAGGGTGGACATACGCTCGACTGAGGATGAAGGGGACGTTTACTGCGGAGGTGTTTGTTGCCCCGAAAGGCGCGCCCGCGTCAAGCGGCGCTTCAGTCGATCGGCCGGCGCGAGCGGATGGCGGCCGCAAGCGTGCCGTCGTCCAGATAGTCGAGTTCGCCGCCGACCGGTACGCCGTGCGCGAGAACGGAGACTTTCACGCCGGCGTTCTCGATCCGGTCGGTGATGTAATGCGCGGTGCTTTGGCCCTCGACCGTTGCGTTCAGCGCGAGCAGCACTTCGTTGATCTCGCCGGTATTCACGCGCGCGATCAGCCTGGCGATGTTGAGGTCATCCGGGCCGATGCCGTCCAGCGGCGAGAGCACGCCGCCGAGGACATGATAGCGCGCGTTGATCGCCTTGGCGCGCTCCAGCGCCCACAGATCGCCCACCTCCTCGACCACGCAGATGACGCTGGCATCGCGACGCGGATCGGCACAGATCGCGCAGGGGTTGACCGTGTCGATATTCCCGCAGTTGTCGCAGGTCACGATCTTTTCGGCTGCCTCGCTCATTGCGGCCGCGAGCGGCGCGAGCAGCTTGTCCGGCTTCTTCAGCAGATGTAGCGCGGCGCGGCGGGCCGAACGCGGCCCAAGTCCGGGCAGACGCGCGAGCAGCTTGATGAGCTGGTCGATTTCCGGCCCAGCGGCAGGATGATCCATGCGGCGCGGCCTAAAACTTCATGCCCGGCGGCAGCGGTAGGCCCCCGGTCATGTCCTTCATCTTTTCCTGCAACGCCTCTTCCATCTTCGCCTTGGCGTCCGCGTGCGCCGCGACGATCAAGTCCTCAAGGATTTCCTTTTCGTCTGGCTTCATAAGGCTTGGATCGACGCTAACCGCGCGCATCTCGCCCTTGCCGTTGATCGTCACCGTGACAAGCCCGGCGCCGGCTGTTCCATCGCGCGTAAGCTGCTCAATCTCGGCCTGCATTTCGGCCATTTTGCTTTGCAGCTCCTTGGCCTGCTTCATCATGTTCATAAAGTCTTTCATGTCCGTCCTCGCTGTTGGCAGCGTTCCGTTCTTCCGGTGGCGGCGCGGTCCCCGTGTCCAGCTCCTCTACGCCGACGATCTCTGCGCTGGGGAAGTGCTGAAACACTTGGCGCACCAGCGGGTGTTGTTCAACCTGCGCGCGGATTGTCGCTTCCTGTTCACGGCGCTTCTCACCAAGGGTTTTCTCGCCCGGCTGATCGCTGACCGAGACCATCCAGCGCTCGCCGGTCCAGGCCTTGAGCTTGTTGCCGAGCTGGTTCGCCAGATCTTGCGGCGCCCCGTCGAGCAGGTTCAACTCGATATGCCCCGGGCGAAAGCTCACCAGCCGGACATTCTCTTCCAGCGCCAGCTTGAGCTTGATATCGCGGTGCTTGCCCGCGAGCGCGGCGACGTCCTCGAAACTTTTCAGGCTGACGGGTGTCGATTCCACCTTGACAGGATTCGCTGGTGGCGCCGTTTCGGCGCGAGACGAATCAGGAACATCGGTTGGTGCTGATTCGTTTTGCTTCTGTTCGCGATTCGTGCGGGGCGAAGCACCCGGCTCCGCAAGTTCGCGAATGAGCTTGTCGGGGGGCGGCAGGTCAGCGGTATGGCTCAGGCGGATCAGCACCATCTCGGCGGCGGCCAACGCGTTCGGCGCGCGGGAGACCTCTTCCAGCCCCTTCAGAAGCATCTGCCAGGCGCGGGCCAGCTTTGGCACGCCGATCACCGCGGCAAGCGCGCTCGCGCGCTCCCGCTCGGTCTCGCTAAGCGCCGCCCCGCCGCCATCGCCCGTCACGGCGAGCCGGCTGGCTGTGTGCACCGCCTCGGCCAGATCCTGAATGACACGCTCCGGCTCCGCGCCGTCGGCATGCAGCGCGCCCAATTCATCGAGGGCCTTGTCCGGTGCGCCGCGTAGCGCCGCCTCCAGCAGATCATAGATTCGCGCGCTGTCACCAAGGCCCAGCATCGCGCGCACATCGGCGGCCGTGACTGCGTCGTTCGCGTGGGCGAAGGCAGTGTCGAGCAGCGACAGCCCGTCGCGCACCGAGCCTTCTGCTGCGCGGGCAATCAGCCCCAGCGCCTCATCCTCAATTCTACGGCCCTCGCGTTCGGCGACGTCAGCGAAATGCGCGATCAGCTTGTCGGCATCGACCCGGCGCAGGTCGAAGCGCTGGCAGCGCGACAGGACCGTCACCGGCACCTTGCGCACTTCGGTTGTGGCGAAGATGAACTTCACATGCTCCGGCGGTTCTTCGAGCGTCTTCAGAAGGCCGTTGAACGCGGCCTTCGAAAGCATGTGGACCTCGTCGATGATGAAGACCTTGTAGCGGGCATAGGCGGGCTTGTAGCGGATCGCGTCGGTGATCTCGCGAATGTCGTCGATGCCGGTATGGGACGCCGCGTCCATTTCCATGACGTCCATGTGCCGGCCTTCCATGATGGCGCGGCAATGCTCGCCCTCTTCTGCGAGGTCGAGGGTCGGGCCGTTGTCTTCGCCGGGCTTGGAATAGTTGAGCGCACGCGCGAGAATGCGGGCGGTCGTGGTCTTGCCGACGCCGCGCACGCCGGTGAGCATGTAGGCCTGCGCGATGCGCCCCGTGGCGAAGGCGTTGCGCAGCGTGCGCACCATCGCGTCCTGGCCGATCAGGTCCTCGAAGGTGTGCGGACGGTACTTCCGCGCCAGCACGACATAGGGCATACTCGGCTGGCCCTCGGTCTCTCCGGCGTCGGTTTTGCGGGAATTGCCGGCGGCCTTGCCGCCCGGCTGTTTGGTGGATCGGCTCATCGCTCGCCCGGGAGCCTTTTCAGCGAAAGTGGAAACCTGAGGCGCGACTGGGCGCGGTGCCACTGAAGCTCATGGGGTGGGAAGCTGGACACCGACCCGCTTGGAACTCGTTAGGGCTGCTTCCTTCCGGACCTGACCCGGTTGGCGAGGCAAACGTCCGGCACCAACTTCCCGTCTCGACTATATCAGGCTATCCCCGCGACAATGCAAGGTCAGTCTGCGGCTTCGGCCCAGGGATTGTCGCGCCGGATGGCACTGTCTTGGAAATCGCGCAGGTTGATGCTGGCAAGCGTCGCGCCGAGGGCGGCTCGATCTTTCACGTTGATAGCATGATCTCGCTCAGGGGCCTGGCCAGCCAGCTCCAAGCCCTTGCGAACTGCAACGCCGCTCGAAGTGCCGGGTGATGTTGATTCGCGTGGACGACGGGGCTGTTCGCGCGCGCTGACGGAACGGCGGCCCGGGCCGGTCGGCGGGCCGATAGAGCCAACAATAGACGCCTTCCACATCGCGGACCAGCAGCCGCGCCACCCCGGAAGCCGCCAAATGCGCATAAAGACCCGGTGCGTCCAACAGGCTCGCGCAGATCACGGCTGCGTCCTTCGGCACGTCACACGCTTCTCCGCGCGCGTGCTGGACCGCGATGCGATCCTGCAGACCAAGCGCGCCGATCAATGCTTCCGCCAGCGCGCAGGCCTCCCAGTCCATGTCGACGCAGCGCACTCGGGCGCGCTCGTCCGCCTGCGCCAGCAGGATTGCGGTCAGCGGCAGCGCGCCGGAGCCCAAGAACACGGTTTGCCGAAGGGGCGCCGGGCCGGCCAGCGCGGTTTCTGCATTGTGCAGGCTCAGGTAATTCGGCAGATACCAGAACTCCCAGAGGACACGTTCCGGCGCGTCGCTTGCCAAAGCCTTGCGACACCACCATTTTTCCATTTGACATTCTGCAGCGCCGCAGAGCCTGGGCAATTCCGTCCGCGCTTCGGCCAGCGCCGGGTCATTTGCCAAATCGGCCCCGAACGCATCCCGGTGCCACGTCCGCAACGTCGCCACCAGGCAGCGCAAGGTCTCCGTCACCTGAGGGTTGTCGGGGCTGAGGTCGTCCTGTTGGCGGAGGGTGTTCAGGGTTTCGTTGAGATAGACGATAGCCCTTTCGCGCGTCCACACGACAGCCCTCGCGCCATTCCTGACCTCTGCGCTAGGATAACTGAAATGGTTAACTGCGCCTAGCGCCGCGTTGGGGGTTACTCAGCCGGCGATCGCTGTGGGGCACGCTCCCGGAGCTTCTTTGCCAACTTCTCGGGGCGGGGCGTCATCAGGAAGCCGAAGGACACGGCTCCGTCGCGCTCGCGCACGGCGTGATGCATGTGGTGCGCCTGATGCACACGGCGCAGATAGCCGCGCGCCGGCGTAAAGCGGTGCCCGATGCGGCGGTGGACCAGCACATCGTGCACGAGAAAATAGGCCAGGCCATAGCCGATCATGCCGAGCGCGATCCCGAGCAGCGGCGGATAGCCCCGCGCGCCGAAATAGAACAGGGGCGCCGCGATGGCGGCGAACAGAAGGGCGAAGAGATCGTTTAACTCGAACAGCCCGTGGCGCGGCCGATGATGCGTTTTATGGATAAACCACAGTGGGCCATGCATGATGTAGCGGTGAAAGCACCAGGCGAACGCTTCCATGCCGACGAAACTGACAAACGACACGCCCAGGACGATCCAGAATTGCGACACGTACACACTCCATATGCTGACAGGCGGCGTTCAGCCGACGCCGTATGCCATACGCGTCGCGCCCAGTTAAGGACCGGTTCACCATGAAATTCCTCGACCAGGCCAAGGTCTACATACGCTCGGGCAACGGCGGGAATGGCTGCGTGTCGTTCCGGCGCGAGAAGTTCATCGAGTTTGGCGGCCCGGATGGTGGTGACGGCGGGCGCGGCGGCGATGTCTGGGCCGAGTGCGTCGATAATCTCAACACGCTCATCGACTTCCGTTATCAGCAGCACTTCAAGGCCGGGCGTGGGATGGACGGTGCGGGGCGGAACCGCACCGGCGCGAGCGGCAAGGATGTGACCCTGAAGGTGCCCCCGGGCACGCAGATTTTCGCCGAGGATAACGAGACGCTGCTGGCGGACCTCACCGAGCCGGGCGAGCGCGTGCTGCTCGCGCGCGGTGGCAACGGCGGGTTCGGCAATGCGCATTTCAAGACGTCCACGAAACAGGCGCCGCGCCACGCCAATCCGGGCCAGCCGGGCACGGAAATGACGATCTGGCTGCGGCTCAAGCTGATCGCCGATGCCGGGCTGGTGGGGTTGCCGAATGCGGGCAAGTCGACCTTCCTGGCGGCGGTGAGCGCGGCGAAGCCGAAAATTGCTGATTACCCGTTCACGACGCTCCACCCGAATCTCGGTGTGGTGAAGATCGACGACATCGACTTCGTTCTCGCCGACATCCCGGGCCTGATCGAGGGCGCGCACATGGGCGCGGGTATCGGCGACCGCTTCCTCGGCCATGTCGAGCGCACGCGCGTGTTGCTCCATCTCGTGGATGCCACCGGCGAGGACCCCGCGCAGGATTACCGCGTGGTGCGCGCCGAGCTTGCGGCCTATGACGCCGGGCTGACCGAGAAGCCGGAGATCGTCGCGCTGAACAAGTGCGATGCGGTGGATGACGAAGAGGCCGCGCGCAAGCAGGCGCTGTTGGCGGCGGAATGCGGGCAGGAGCCGCTTTTGCTCTCCGCCGTATCGGGGCTGAACGTGCGCGCTGCGCTGTTCCGGATCGGGCACGAGATCCGGCTATCTAAGGAGCGGGAAGCGTCCGAGGCCAGGCCGCGCGCGTCCTGGCAGCCCTGAGCGCCCTTGCGTCCGCGCGTGCATCCGCTCATAGATGGCGCCAAAGCACAAGGACATGCGATGCCTGAAGTCAGACCGGAATGGCGCAACGCGCATTTGATCGTCGTGAAGATCGGCTCGGCGCTGCTGGCCGATTCCGCGACGGGCCGGCTGAACGAAGCGTGGCTCGGCTCGCTGATGGACGACATTGCCGCGCTGAAGGCTGAAGGCAAGCAGATCGTTCTGGTCTCATCCGGCGCGATCGCCTTGGGGCGTCATGCGCTGCGCCTGCCGAGCGGGCCCTTGAAGTTGGAGGAAAGTCAGGCCGCCGCGGCTGTCGGGCAGGTCGATCTTGCGCACGCTTATCGGCAGATGCTGTCGGATCGTGGTCTCGCAGCCGCGCAGATCCTGTTGACGCTAGGGGACACCGAGCAGCGCCGGCGCTATCTCAACGCCAGAAGCACGATGCGCACGCTGCTTTCGTTAGGCGCGGTGCCGGTCGTGAACGAGAATGACACGGTGGCGACGACGGAAATCCGCTACGGCGACAACGACCGGCTGGCTGCCCGTGTCGCTTCCATGATCAGCGCGGATTGCCTTGTGCTCCTGTCGGATGTCGATGGGCTTTACACTTCGCCGCCGGACCGCGATCCCGGTGCCCAGCGGCTCGAAGTGGTGCAGCACATCACGCCGGAGATCGAGGCGATGGCCGGCGACGCCGGGACGGAACTGTCGCGCGGCGGCATGGTCACCAAGATCGAGGCGGGCAAAATCGCGGTCGCGGCCGGCACAAACATGATCGTCGCCCTGGGCAAGCGGCAGCACCCGCTCGCCGCGCTTTCTGAAGGGGCGTCGTGCACCTGGTTCCTGGCGCATTCCACGCCGTTGGCCGCGCGCAAACGCTGGATCGCCGGGCGGCTGGATGCCGCGGGGGCGCTGGTGATCGATGATGGCGCCGTGGCCGCGCTAAAATCCGGGCGAAGCTTGTTGCCGGCAGGGGTCGTTGATATCGAAGGGGTTTTCGAGCGCGGCGACACGGTGATAATCCGCGACAGGCGGGGCAACGTGATCGGGCGCGGGCTCGCGGCCTATTCCAGCAGCGATGCGCGGTTGCTCGTTGGGCGCAAGACCCGCGAGATTGAGCAGATTCTCGGCTATCGCGGACGCGACGAGATGATCCACCGGGACGACATGGCGCTCACCCCGAGCGCGCGCGAAGACGAGAACGCCGAGTCGTTGCTCAGTCCGAAGGCGGGAGAAGCATGATGCAGGAGAAAGCGGACAAGACGGCGGGCAAACCGCTCGCCGCCGTCATGGCGGAACTGGGCGAAGCTGCGCGCGCGGCGGCCTGGGTGCTTGCCACGACGGATACAGCGACGAAGAACGCCGCGCTGCGCGCGGGCGCGGCCGCGCTCCGCAGAAGCGCCGAGGACATCTTGGCCGCCAATGCGCGCGACGTGGCCGCTGCCGAAGAGCAGGGGCGGCCAAAAGCCGCGATCGACCGGCTACGGCTCGATAAAAAGCGTATCGAGGGGATTGCCAGCGCGCTGGAGGATATCGTCGCTCTGGACGACCCGGTGGGCACAGTGATTGCGGAGTGGACGCGGCCGAACGGGCTGGACATCCAGCGCGTCCGCACGCCGATTGGCGTCATCGGCATCATCTTCGAGAGCCGCCCGAACGTTACCGCCGATGCGGGCGCGCTGTGCCTGAAATCGGGCAACGCCGCGATCCTGCGGCCCGGCTCGGACAGCATTCATTCCAGCCGCGCGATCCATGCCTGCCTGCTGGAAGGGCTGCGCGCCGCC
Organism: Dichotomicrobium thermohalophilum; assembly: GCF_003550175.1. NCBI lineage: Bacteria > Pseudomonadati > Pseudomonadota > Alphaproteobacteria > Hyphomicrobiales > Hyphomicrobiaceae > Dichotomicrobium > Dichotomicrobium thermohalophilum. Next base: position 87,619 of record NZ_QXDF01000004.1, on the reverse strand, counting down.
GGTCTGCCCGAAGCGGCAATCCAGATCGTGCCGACCACGGACCGCGAGGCCGTCGGACACATGCTCCGCGGGCTGGGCGGAAATATCGACGTGATCGTCCCGCGCGGCGGCAAGAGCCTCGTGGAGCGCGTGCAGACAGATGCGCGCGTGCCGGTGTTCGCGCATCTGGAGGGCATCTGCCATGTCTACGTTGACAAGGCGGCGAAACTCGACATGGCGCGCGAGGTCGTTGTCAATGCCAAGATGCGCCGGCCGGGCATCTGCGGCGCGGCAGAGACATTGCTGGTCGACCGCGCCTGCCCCTCGGATTATCTGCCCGCGCTTATCGACGCGCTGATCGGGGCGGGCTGTGAGGTGCGCGGCGACGACTCGGCGCAGCGCGCTGATGCCCGCGTCAGGCCGGCGAGCGAGGAGGACTGGCGCACCGAATATCTCGATGCGATCATTTCGGTGAAGGTCGTCGATGGCGTCGAAGGCGCGCTTGCCCATATCGCCCACTACAGTTCCCACCACACCGAGGCGATCCTCACCGAGGATGCCGTGGCGGCCCAGGTTTTCCTGAACGGCGTCGACAGCGCCATCGTCCTCTGGAACGCCTCCACCCAGTTCGCCGATGGCGGCGAGTTCGGCATGGGGGCGGAGATCGGCATCGCAACGGGCAAGATGCATGCGCGTGGACCGATTGGCGTCGAGCAGCTTACGAGTTTTAAATATGTCGTTCGCGGCAGCGGCCAGACCCGCCCCAAGTGAGGAGACGGCAATGAGCGAGCAGCGCGAAGGCGGGTGCCTGTGCGGCAGCGTGCGGTTCCGGACCGCCGGCCCTTGCCGGCCGGTCATGGTCTGTCATTGTCGCCAATGTGCACGCTGGAGCGGCTATCTCATCGCCGCAACGGCCGTCCCCGCGGAGAGCTTCGAAATCCTCGATGGTGCAGATCGACTGCGCTGGTATCGCTCATCCGGGACGGCAGAGCGGGCGTTCTGTACGATATGCGGCTCCAGCCTTTTCTGGCGGCCGAAGGACAACAACTACGTGGCCATCATGGCGGGCGTGTTCGATCAGCCAAGCGGGTTGAAGCTGGACTGCCACGTCTTCGTGGGGAACTGCGCGGACTACGAGGTCATTGCCGACGCTCTGCCGCAGCATGAAGGCTATCCCGTGACTTATCCCGAGTGGTCATGACGCTGGTCACGGATGTCGAAGCGGGCGCTGCAGCTGGGTTGCGGTTCGACCGCGAGACGCTGGGCCCGCCGCCGGCCTGGCCGGGGATGCGGATCGGGCTGCTGGGCGGCTCGTTCAATCCGCCGCACGAGGGCCACCGCCATATTGCCGAGACCGCGCTGCGCCGGCTTGGTTTGGATCAGGTGTGGATTGTCGTGACTCCCGGCAACCCGATCAAGGAGCATGGGGACCTCGCGGCGCTGTCTGAACGTCTCTCCGCGACGCAGTGCATCATGAACCATCCGCGCATCAAGGTGACCGGCTTCGAGGCCGCGCTGCCCACGGCCTACACGGCGCGGACGCTGGACTTTCTGCATCGGCGCTTTCCAGGCGTGCACTTTGTCTGGATCATGGGCGGGGATAATCTCGCGAGCTTTCATCGCTGGCAGGAGTGGCGCGGGATCATGCGCGGCCTGCCGGTCGCGGTGCTGGACAGGCCGGGCTTCCGCTTCCGCGCGATGGCCTCGCCTGCGGCCATGACTTTCCGACGCGCGCGGGTGGATGAGACGCAGGCCGGCGCGCTGGCGCTCATTTCGCCGCCGGCCTGGACCTACCTGACGATTCCGTTGGCCGATATCTCCTCGACGCAGCTGCGCCGCCAGCGCCAGGCCGCCGGTACGGGCGCCGAAAGCTCCGGGGATTGAATTCCCGGGTCGATTCATGCACATTTCCAAGTAGAGGGCGAAAATGTCACAGACCGACGTGGTTCTGACAGCGTCCTCGGGCTTGGCCTCGCAGTCGGGAGGCCGGCTCATCAGGGTCCAGGATGGAGGGACATTCAACTGCTCATGCCGACATCAGCCGAGGGCGCCTCACGCGGCGCGCCTCATCACGTTGACCCCGCGCAGGAAAGCGTGGGCGCGACGACGTTGCTGGAGATCGTTCAGTCCTCACTTGAAGATTCCAAGGCCGAGGACGTGGTTACGATCGATCTCGCGGGGAAAACCCTGATCGGCGATTACATGATTGTCGCCTCGGGTCGATCTGAGCGGCATGTCGGTGCGATCGCCGACAATCTCGCAAAGCATCTCAAAGAGGCTGGGATCACGGACGTCTCGGTCGAAGGCATGCCCAAATGCGACTGGGTGCTGATCGATGCGGGGCCGGTGATCGTGCATCTCTTCCAGCCGGAAGTGCGCGAGTTCTACAATCTCGAAAAGATGTGGCTGGCTGACCGCCCGGACAGTCCTCAGTCCGCGTAAAGACGTGCGGCGGCGAGGCAGGCTATGCGCGTGAGCCTGATCGCCGTTGGGCGCCTCAAGGACAAGGCCGAGCGCGGGCTGGCCGACCGCTATATCGAACGTTTCGACCGCGTTGGTCGCAGCATCGGGCTTGGGCCGGTCGAGGAGATCGAACTCGGCGAAAGCCGCAAGGACAACGTCGCCGCGCGGCGCGCGGAGGAAGGTGCCGCGATGCTGTCGCGGGCACCCTATGGAGCGCGCCTCGTTGCTCTGGACGCCGGCGGCAAGCAACTTTCCAGCGAAGATTTTGCCGCGCTGATGGGCGAGTGGCGCGATGCGGGTACCTCCCGAGCATGCTTCCTTATCGGTGGGCCTGATGGTCAAGGCGAGGCGGTGGCGCAGGCGGCCGACCTCACGCTTTCGCTGGGGCGTATGACCCTGCCGCACGGCTTGGCGCGCATCGTGCTGGCCGAACAGTTCTACCGCGCGGCGACGATCCTCGCCGGGCATCCTTACCACCGCGCCTGAGCGTCGTGACAGCGCGTTTCACGCAAATTTCATCGCGACGTGGGCGTCTTGACAGCCTATCGTCTCAGGGCTTGGAACGGCCTGACGCGCCGGCGCTGCGCGACGCGGGTGCGGCTGGCAGGGGGTCGCGTCATGGAAACGCTTGGCGAAATTCTTGGGCTGGTTTGGTGGCTGATCAGCTTTGTACTGTCGATGATCTGGTCCCTGGCCTGGTTCATTGTCCGCGATCTTATTTCCACCCTGGTCTGGGCGGGCCTTGTGGCGTGGATCGTACTGGCTTTGCGGTATCGCAGTGCGGTGCAGGGCTCGATGGCGATGGTGCGCTATGCGCGCGCCGGGGTTGGCTATGGCTGGCGCTGGGTGCGCGGCAGGCCGGCCGATGCGCCGGTGGCGGTGAAGACCAAGATCGAGATTCAGCGCCTGCCCTATGTTCCGTTCGGCTTCGTTTCGGTTTCTGCGCAGCTCAACGCGGCCGTGGTGATGCTGCTGGTGCTGATGGGGCACCTTTGACGCATTTGTTGACGTCATGCCCGTGCTTGCCTGTCCCCGGACAGGTGATCCGGGGAACACGGGCATCCATCGGCCGGCGCAGTTTCGGGCAGCACATTCTGGATTGCCGGGTCAAGCCCGGCAATGACGTATTGCGCGCGATCTGAGCCGCGTCAATGGAAGTCGCGGGACTTCGGCACGACGCGGACATTGCGCGGATGCGCGCGCGGGTTCTGCGGGTCGATCGGTTTGCGCACTTCGTCGGCGTGGGCAAGCGGCATGTTCACCGGCCCGCCATGCCCGGCGAGCGCCATGAGCGCCGCGGTATGATCCTCCAGCCGGCGCGCGATCAGGTGGATAACGCCGTCCTTCGCCTGTACGGCACCATGAACCAGCATCAGCCGCGCGCCCATCACCACGCTGCGCTGCGCCTCGAACACTTTGGGCCAGACCACGACATTTGCCGCGCCGGTCTCGTCCTCGATGGTCATGAAGATCACGCCCTGCGCCGTCCCCGGCCGCTGGCGCACCAGCACCAGCCCGGCGACCGAGGCGCGCGCGCCGTTGCGCATCTCGTGCAGCCCCGCCGCCGTGACCACGCCGCGCTTGTTCAGCCCCGGCCGCAGAAACGCCAGCGGATGCGCCTTCAGCGAAAGGCTCAGGCTCTGATAATCCGCGATGACGTGTTCATTGAGCGGCATTGGCGGCAGTGTGACCTCCGGCTCCGGCCCCTGCTCGCTGGTCTCCGCGCGGGTGAACAGCGGCAATTCCTTTGCCTTGCCGAGCTGGCGCACCTGCCAGAGCGCCGCGCGCCGGTCCAGCCCCAGCGAGCGAAAAGCATCACCCTCGGCCAGCCGCTCCAGCGCCGCGACGCGCACGCCCGCGCGCCGGCGCACTTCAGCGATGTCGAAATAGCCGTTGCCGCGCGCCTCGGCGATCGCCCGCGCGGGCGCCTCGCCCAGCCCGTCGACATTGCGCATCCCCAACCGCAGCGCTAAGCCGCGTTCGCCCGGCTCTAGCGTGTTGTCCCAGTCGCTGGCGTTCACATCAACCGGGCGCACCTCCACGCCGTGTTCGCGCGCATCGCGGATGATCTGCGCGGGCGCGTAGAAGCCCATCGGCTGTGAATTCAGCAGGCCGCAGGCGAACACTTCCGGGTAGTGGCACTTGATCCAGCTTGAGACATAGGCGAGCCGCGCGAAACTGGCCGAGTGGCTTTCGGGGAAGCCGTATTCGCCAAACCCCTTGATCTGGTTGAAACAGCGCCGCGCAAATTCGGGGTCGTAGCCGCGCTCGCTCATGCGCTGGACCATCTTGTCCTCGAACTTGCCGATCGTGCCGCGCCGGCGGAAGGTGGCGAGCGCGTGACGCAGGCCGTTCAGCTCCTCCGGCGTGAAGTCCGCCGCGACCATCGCCAGCCGCATCGCCTGCTCCTGGAACAGCGGCACGCCCAGCGTCTTGCCGAGCACGCGGTGCAGTTCGTCCGGCGGCCCGTGATCCGGCGACGGCGAGGGGAACGTGACCTCTTCAAGCCCGGCGCGCCGGCGTAGATAGGGGTGCACCATGTCGCCCTGGATCGGGCCGGGCCGGACGATGGCGATCTCGATCACGAGGTCATAGAACTCGCGCGGCTTCAGGCGCGGCAGCATCGACATCTGCGCGCGGCTTTCGATCTGGAACACGCCGATGGTGTCGGCGCGCGAGATCATGTCGTAAACTGCCGCGTCGTCGTTCGGGACGCTCGCCAGCGTGTGTGTTTCGCCATAATGCGCGGCCAACAGGTCGAAGCATTTGCGGATGCAGGTCAGCATTCCGAGCGACAGCACATCGACCTTCATCAGCCCGAGCGCATTGATGTCGTCCTTGTCCCACTCGATGAAGGTGCGCTGATCCATCGCCGCGTTGCCGACCGGCACGGTCTCGGTCAGCAGCGTGCGCGTCAGCACGAAGCCGCCGACATGCTGGGACAGGTGGCGCGGGAAGCCGGTCAGTTCGGCGGCGAGGCGCAGCGTCTGCAACAGGCGCGGATCGGACGGGTCGAGGCCCGCCTCGCGCACATGGTCTTCCGGGATCGGCCGGTTGCCCGAGCCCCAGATGGTACCGGCGAGCGCGGCGGTGACATCCTCGCTCAACGCAAACGCCTTGCCGACTTCGCGGATGGCCGAGCGGGAGCGGTAGCAGATCACCGTCGCGGCGATGCCGGCGCGGTCGCGGCCGTAGCGCTCGTAGATGTACTGGATGACCTCCTCGCGGCGCTCGTGCTCGAAATCCACGTCGATATCCGGCGGCTCGTTGCGCTCGGCGGAAATGAACCGCTCGAACAGGAGGTCGATCTCCTCCGGGTTCACCGAGGTGATGCCAAGGCAGAAGCACACGGTCGAGTTCGCCGCCGAGCCGCGCCCCTGGCACAGGATCGGGTCGTGGCGGCCCTTGTCGGGCTGGGGCGTGCGCGCATAGGCAACGATGTCGTGGACGGTGAGGAAGTAGGGCGCATAGTCCAACTCGGCGATCAGCGCCAGCTCGCGCCGGATGTTCGCTGCGACCTTGTCCGGTACGCCGGTCGGGTAGTGCCGCCGCGCGCCTTCCCAGGTCAGGTCTTCCAGATGGCTCTGCGGCGTCTTGCCGGCCGGGACCGGCTCCTCGGGATATTCGTATTTCAGCTCATCCAGCGAGAAGCGGCAGCGTTCGGCGATCTCTACGCTGCGCGCGACCGCGTCCTCGAAGCCGCGGAACAGCCGCACCATCTCGGCGGGCGATTTGATGTGGCGTTCGGCGTTCTTGGTCAGGCGGTAGCCGGCTTCGTCGATCGTACATTTCTCGCGGATGCAGGTGAGCACGTCCTGCAGCGGGCGGCGCGCGGGGTCATGGTAGAGCACATCGTTCGTGGCGACCAGCGGCACACGCGCGCGCTTGGCGATTTCGGCGCGGCGAGCCAGCCGGGCGCGGTCGTTCCCGTTCAGGTGGTTTTGCGCGGCGAGGTAGACCGGCGCGCCCAGCATGTCGGTGATGCCGCGCAGTTCCTCGGCAAAGGCGAGATCGGCCGGCTCCGGGGGCAGGACGATGAAGATCTGCCCTTCGGCATGTGTCGCGACATCGGCCAGGTCGAGTGTGCAGTCGCCCTTTTCCGCGCGCATCTTGCCCACGCTGAGCATACGGCAAAGCCGGCCATAGGCCGCGCGGTCGCTCGGGTAGCACAAGAGGCTCGGCGCATCGCGCAGGTCCAGCCGGCAGCCGACGATCAGCCGCAGCCCCTCGGCCTTCGCGGCGATATGCGCGCGCACCACCCCGGCGAGACTGTTGCGGTCGGTGACAGCGAGCGCGGCGAGCCCCTGCGCCTTGGCGGTCTGCACCAGCTCTTCGGGGTGCGAGCCGCCGCGCAGGAAGCTGAAATTGGTCGTGACCTGCAACTCGGCATAGGCCGGTTCCGAAAACCACGCGCTCATGCGAACAACCCGTGCATATACCAGCGCGGCGGCGGGCCGTCGCCGGTTTCGTCGTACTGGCCTTCGCGGAACACCCAGTAGCGCCGCCCGCTTGTGTCCTCGATGTCGTAATAATCGCGCGGGCGCGCGGATGGCCCGCTGGCGCGCCACCATTCCGGCGCGATGCGCTCCGGCCCGCGCGCGCGGGCGACGCGGCGCAGCACCCGGCGCCAGCGGAACAGCAGCGGCGGGCCGTCGGGCACCTCGGCAACCGCCTCGATCGGCTCGGGGCGGTCCAGCAGGCGCAGCGGACGCGGCGGCATGTGATCCGGCCATGCCTCAGGCGGCGGGTCGCTGTCCGCCGGGTGCTGGGTCTGCGCGCTCTCGGGCAGATGGCTTTCCAGCGGCGCGAGCCAGTGGATGTTCTGCGCGCCCAGCCGGTTCGACAGCCGGTCGATGAGCTGCGCCAGCTCCGCCTCACTCGTACCTGTTTTGTTCTCCAAAACAGCCTGATGCGGGCCGAGCGGTTCGGTGCGATCGGCTGAGAGGATGAACAGGTCGATACCGAAATCCGGGTCGAGGCTTTCCAGCGGCTGGCGGAACAATCGCGCCAGATGCTCCGCATCGCGCGATGGGCGCGCCGTACCGATGCGCCGGCGGCTGATGCGTCCATCGGTGTGGCAGGCGGTGAGCGTGATGCGCCGCGCGCCCTGGCCCTCACGTTCCATTTGCCGGCACAGATCGTCCAGAAGCGCGCGCAGGATCGGCGGCAGACCCTCGCGCGCCACGCAGGGCTCGGCGAAATTGCGCCGCGCCTCGAACACCGGCGGCGGGCCGAGCGGCGAGATCGGCTCGCCCTTCAGCCCCAGCGCCTGATCGAGCCGGGTGAGCACGCTCTCGCTCTGGGCGCTGCTCTGGAAGCGGCGGGCGAGGCTCGCGCGCGGGATCGGCAGCACATCGCCGATGGTGCGCAGGCCGAGCCGGCGCAGGAGCGCGGCAGGCCCGGGGTCAAGCCGCAGCGCCTCCACCGGCAGGTCGCGCAACAGCCCGTCGAGCCGCTCGCCCGCCGGGGCGATGCGCTTTTGCACCGAGCCGGACGGGCCATACCGCGCCAGCGCCCAGGCGGCCCCTGGCGTCCCCGCCGCGCCCACGCGATTGGTGAAGCCCAGCCTGACCAGGTCGGCGTTGATACGGCGCAGCATCGTCACCTCGCCGCCGAACAGGTGCGCCGTGCCGGTGATGTCGAGCCACAGCCCGTCCGCGCCGTCGACATTGGCCCAGGGCGTATAGCGCACGCACCAGCGCGCCAGATCGTGCAGGGCGCGGCGGTCGCGCTCCGGCTGGGCCGTATGCGTGCCCAGCGCGGGCAGCATGGCGAGTGCATCGGCCACGCCCATGCCGGGCGTGATGCCGGCCTCCACCGCCGGACGGTTTGCCGCCGCGACGACGAGGCGCTGGCCGTCCTTCGCGGTCAGAGCAAAGGGCGCACCGTCATGAAGACCGCTCAGCCGTTCGCTCTGGGGCTTGCGGCAGTCGTCGCGTCTCAGGCGATCGATCGGAAACTCCGGCAGCCAGATCGAAACGATGCGCCTCATCATTCCACTCCATGAACCAGTCCTTCGGGCACCCGCCCCGGCAGCGGGTGAGCATCGTGTGCCAGCGTGCAGGACCGGGCGCGCGGGCGTCGTAAGCATCCGGCGGGCCGGGGGCGCGAGCGATGCGCCAGCGTGTGGCGGCAGTGCTCGGCCGGGCGCTGTCCGGCGGGATCAGCAGAAGGACCGGGGTCTGGGTGAGTGCGGCGGCGCGGCTGAGGCGCTGGGTCTGCTTGAAATCCGGCGCGCTGGTCTCGCCCACAACGGCCAGCAGGCAGCCGGCGCGCGCGCCTTCTTCCATCGTCCAGAGCACGTCCTGCGCCTTGTCCGCATCGACGAACAAAAGGCTCGCAGGGTCGAGGCCGAAGCTGCGCAGGCCGTGGCCGTAGAGCGCGCCGAACTCGCGCCGGGCGAAGCGGCTGCGGCTCCACAGGACCGTGCGCGCGGCGGTGCGGGGGGCCGGCGGCAGCAGCTTTAGAAGGCCAAGGCAGAAGCCGACCGCCGCCATCATGTCCGGGTAAGCGTCCGCGGTGATCTCATGCAGCGCGCCGCGGGGCAGTTGGCGCTCAGGCAGGGCGGCGTCCACCTCAGTGAGATCGAAATGCCACGGCGCGGCCGCGGTCTCGCCGGTGTTCGCCTCCGGCGCGGCTTCGAGCGCGCCCACCTCCCGGCGCAGCTCATCGAGCAGCCGGGCGCGGTCGCTGCGGGGCGCGGCGTCGCGCGTGTTTTGCGCCTCGTGCGCGGGGGTTGATCGGCTCATGCAGGTAAAACAATCCGTTCAGGCGATGTGCCCATGTTCTCTTTTTGTTCTACCCAAACTTGGACCGCTTATCAAGCGCTCCTCAGTGTCGCAGTGTCTCAGGCTGATTTCGACTATGGGGCAGCGAAGGAATGCACTCCGCGGCGTTACTGCGCGATGTAGCCACCGTCTATGACAAGCTCTGCGCCCGTGACGAAGCCTGCGTCATCGGAGGCGAGATAGGCGATGCCGGCTGCGATGTCTTCGGGTTTGCCGACGTGGCCGATCGGGTGGCGCTTGTCGAGGGCGGCCCGGAACTCCTCGACGCTTTGCCCCGATCTTTTCGCCAAATCCTCCACCAGCGGCGTCCAGATGAAGCCCGGATGGACCGAATTCACGCGAATCTTCTCCTTCGCGTAGAGCACGGCGTCCGTCTTGGTCATCTCGCGCACCGCGCCCTTGGAGGCGTGATAGGGCGGAATGTCCGGCGCGCCGATGATGCCGTAGATCGAGGACAGGTTGATGATGCTGCCACCGCCGGCTTCGCGCATGAGCGGGATGGCATGCTTGGTGCAGTAGAAGACACCGCTGACGTTAACGGCCATGACCTTGTCCCACTCTTCGGCCGCGACGTCGTGGGTCGGCTTGTCCGCGCCGGCGATGCCGGCATTGTTGACCAGTACGTCGAAGCGCCCCCAGTGGTCCTTGACCTCCGAGAACACCCGGTCCACCTCATTCTCGTCGGTGACGTCGAGATGCCAGAACCGCGCCTCGCCACCGTTAGTCTCGATCTCCTGTGCGACCTTCTGTCCGTCCTGGTCGCGGAGGTCTGTGACGGCAACCTTCGCGCCTTCCTCGGCCAGACGCTGGCAGGTGGCCGCGCCGATCCCGAGTCCGCCGCCCGTCACGAGGCAGACCTTTCCTTCCAGGCCTCTCATCGCGCTACTCCCTTCATCGACTCCCCGACCAGGCCCAACGGCCTCTCCGGAGAAATGCCTGTGACGATGGGAACGCCGACCCCTGGGCGACGGTTCCGGGGTAACGGTTGTAGGAAGGGCGATACGGTGCGGCAGTCGGCCGAGCACGCAAGCCCGATGCCTTCGTGACGTTACGCGCCAAAGAGGCCGCGCCTACTCCGCGACCTCCAGCTTCTTGCGCAGGATTTCGTTCACCGTGGCCGGGTTGGCCTTGCCGCCGGTGGCCTTCATCACCTGGCCAACGAACCAGCCGATCGCCTTGGGCTTGGTCTTGACCTGCTCGACCTGTTGCGGGTTGGCGGCGATGATCTCGTCGACGATCTTCTCGATCTCGCTGGTATCCGTGACCTGCTTCAGGCCGCGCTCCTCGACGATCTTGCCGGGCGAGTCGCCGCTTTCTAGCATGATCTCGAAGACGTCCTTCGCGATGCGCCCCGAGATCGTTTCATCGGCGATCAGGTCGATGAGTTCGCCGAGCTGCTCGGCGCTCACCGGCGGATCGGTCACGTCGCGATCCAGCCGGTTCAGCGCGGCGAAGAAGTCGCCCATCACCCAGTTGGCGGCCAGCTTAGGGTCACGGCCCTTCGCAACCTTCTCAAAAAATTCGGCGGACGCCTGATCGGCCACCAGCACGCCGGCGTCATAGGCGGTGAGGCCGTACTCGTCCATCAGCCGGGTCTTCTTCTCGTCCGGGAGCTCGGGCAGAGACTTCTCGACCTCCTTCACATAGCCGCTGGTCAATTCCAGAGGCAGCAGATCCGGGTCCGGGAAATAGCGGTAGTCATGCGCCTCTTCCTTGGTGCGCATGGACCGCGTTTCGCCCCCGCGGGGGTCGAACAGCCGGGTCTCCTGCTGGATGACGCCGCCATCCTCCAGAATCTCGATCTGCCGGCGCGCCTCGTGCTCGATCGCCTGGCCGATGAAGCGGATGGAGTTGACGTTCTTGATCTCGCAACGGGTGCCGAACGGCTCGCCGGGGCGGCGCACCGACAGGTTGATGTCCGCGCGCAAGGACCCCTGTTCCATGTTGCCATCGCAGGTGCCGAGGTAGCGCAGGATGGTGCGCAGCTTGTTAATGTAGGCCTTGGCTTCGTTCGCCGAGCGCATGTCCGGCCGGGAGACGATCTCCATCAGCGCAATGCCGGAGCGGTTAAGGTCGACGTAGGAGTAATCCGGGTGCTGGTCGTGCAGGCTCTTGCCGGCATCCTGCTCCAGATGCACACGCTCGATGCCGACCTCGACGGTGTAGCCTTCCGGCATGTCGAGGATCACGCGGCCCTCGCCGACGATCGGGTGTTTGTACTGGGAAATCTGATAGCCCTGCGGCAGGTCCGGGTAGAAGTAGTTCTTCCGGTCGAACACCGAATAAAGATTGATATGCGCGCGCAGGCCCAGTCCGGTGCGGATTGCCTGGCGGATGCATTCCTCGTTGATGACCGGGAGCATGCCCGGCATCGCGGCGTCGACGAGGCTCACATGGTTGTTGGGCGTGCCGCCAAAGTCCGTCGATGCGCCGGAGAACAGCTTGGCCTGCGACACCACCTGGGCATGGACCTCCATGCCGATGACCATTTCCCAAGGCCCGGTCGATCCCTCGATCAGGTTATCCGGCTTCGCTTCGTTCATTGCCATTGGCTTTCATCTCTTGGCTGCGCTTGAAACGGAAAAGCGCGCGCGGATGGCCGGCTGCGCGCCGTCATGGCGAACCCAACGCCGTTCCCGGATCCGAGTAAATACGCCATCTGGCATACTGCGGCGCTATCGAACTGTTTTCGTTATGGAAATCGCCCTGTCCAGACGCGCCAACAAGCAGATGGTCGGTTACGCAGCTGGCGAACTCACTCGGCACGGATGCGAACTTTACGTGACTTGCATTGGCCGCCGCAAGCCCTGTCGCGAACAGCGTGTTCAAGACTGACAGCAAAGGCGAGCCGTAGGCGACACCGGCCATGAAACCATGCGTCTCTTGCAGGCTGAAGCGCGCCTCAGGCGGATTGCGGCTGCGGGAGCCGTCCCAGTGACGCGCGGTCCACGATCTCGGTTTCCAGCTCCACGCTGTGCCCTGGCCCTTGATCGCTGATCATCTCCAGCAGCACGCGCGCGCCTTCATGGCCCATGCGCCGATGCGGCACGTGAACCGTCGTGAGCGGAGGCTGGGCTACCCGCGCCAGTTCGACATCATCGAATCCGACGATGGAAACATCCGCCGGCACGACGAAGCCCGCTCTGCGGGCGCCTTCAATCGCCCCTGCCGCGAGCACGTCGTTCCCGCACAGGATCGCCGTCGGCCGCTGTGGCAGCATCAGCAGATGCGCTGCCGCTTCAGCGCCCTGATCCAACCCATAAGGCGTCTCGGCCAAATGCGCGCCGTCCAGCGCCAGACCGTGCAGGTGGAGTGCATCGCGGACGCCTTCCAGCCGCAGCTGCGCGCGATCGTTGCTTTCCGTCAGGCCGGAAATCATGGCGATCCGTCGATGTCCCGCGCTGATCACATGCTCAGCCATGGCGCGCGCTGCGGCGCGGTTGTCGAAGCCGACGCAGATGTAGGGGCTGTCCGCGCGCCAGGTCCACAGGATGACAAAGGGTGTGCCGTGGCTGTTGAGCAGATCGTAGCTTTCGCGCGGGCGCGCTTCCCCGATCAGGACGATACCGTCGACGCTGCGGGACAGGAGCGTGCGAATCTGTTCGGCCTCCCGGGCTACATCGTAACCGGAGGTCGCGATCAGGAGGTTGATCTCGGCCTCGGCGAGCGTCTCCTGCAGCGCCTGCAGCCCGCGGGCGAAAATCGCGTTGGCCATCGTCGGGATGACGACGCCGACCGTGTTGGTGCGGTTCAGCGCCAGCGCCCGTCCGCCGAAATGAGGCAGGTAGCCAAGCCGCGCGATGGCCGCTTCCACGCGAGCGCGGGTTTCGACGCGCACCTGTCCCGGCGTGTTCAGCACGCGGGAGACGGTGGCAGTGGAGACGCGGGCCGCGCGGGCCACGTCCTGCAGCGTGGGGCGGTCGCCCATCTTGGCTTGTCCTTTGCCTAACGATCTTGCAAACGTCGTGCCAGTTTAACCCGAGATTGACCAATGTTAAGAAACTTGCAATCCTGCTGAAAGCGTTTACACTTCTCGGCGTTTCAACAGAACCAGCACGATGGGTCGCATTCGATGATCAAGTCGGACACGGTCGCTCTCACCGGAGCGCTGCTGCTGTTCCTTCTGTTTTTCGCCAATGTCGCGACCGGAGCGGCTGGCAAGCCAGTGTTTCTCGGCGATGTCTCCGAGATGCTGGTGCTCTTCGCCAGCTGCACGCTCTTCGTGATCGGGGTGCTCATCCGCGAGGCAAGGAGCGCGCGCTGACTCCGTTGAAACCAAATAATTGGGCTTCGCCAGCGTTGCCAAGCCTGTAAAGGGAGGAAATGACATGACAGACTATGAGTTCGAGCACGAAAATGAAGAGGCGCGCGAACTCGCCAACGAAGAGCGACGCAACTTCCTGAAGCTCGCGGGGGCGGGCAGCGTCACCGCGGCCGCCGTGGCAGCCGGTGCCGGCACCCTGTGGTCCAGCGAAGCTGCGGCTCAAACCGCTCAGGAAGAAGCCGAGCGCGAGGCGGCAGCCGAGCATACCATGACGATCGCCACGGCTTACGCGATTGGCTCGACGCGCAGCTATCCGGTGATGCAGCTCGACCTGAAGGAAAACATCCAGAACACGACGAATGGCCGCATTTACGTGAAGCTTGCGCCCGGCGGCCAGCTCGGGGTCGGCAGCGCGATCGTGCAGAAGGTGCAGGCCGGCACGGTGCAGGCCGGTCAGCACTCGCTGTCAAATTTCGCGCCCTATGCGCCGGCTGTGGACCTCATCAACCTGCCGTATCTCTGCGGCGCGAACCAGCGCTTCGTGAATCTGGTCACCTCGGATATCTGGAAGGCCGAGGTGGACCGCCGCGTGGAAGAGCGGGGCTTCAAGCCGCTGCTTTATTTCTGCATCGACCCGCGTGTCGTTGCGGTGCGCAAGGGCGCGGGCGATCCGATCATCACGCCGGACGACATGCCGGGCGTGAAGTTCCGCGTGCCAGGCTCCAAGATGCTGCAGCAGTATTATCGGATGGTCGGCGCCAACCCGACGCCGGTTGCCTGGGGCGAGACGCCTTCCGCGATCAAGCAGGGCGTCGCCGATGCGCTCGACCCGGCGGTGGGCGCGCTGTTCGCCTTCGGCTTCCGCGACATCCTCAGCCACGTGACCTTTACGCAGGCGGTGCCGGACAGTCAGGTCTATTCGTGCAATCTCGAATGGTACAGTTCGCTTGCGCCGGAGCTGCAGGATGCCATCGACTGGGCCTCGGAGATGACGTTCCACCAGAACCTCGCAAAGGTGCCCTCGGCCCGCGCCTACGCCATGGCCGAGATGCGCAAGTCTGGCGTGCAGTTCCATTCGCTGAACGAAGACCAGCTCAACCAGTGGAAAGAAGCTGGCGGCTACCAGCGCAGCGAGTGGGACGACTTCAAGGTCGAGCTGGCGGGCTCCATGGACACCTTCAACAAGCTCTTGGAGGCGGCCGGCACGCGCGGCAAGTACTACGTGCACGACGCTTAAGCTCCTCCCAAGCCAGGCGCCGTAACAGCTCTCCGCGGCGCCTGGTCCCTTTCTGGTTGATATAACCGTTCTCCCGCCACGGCGGAGTGCTGTGCCATGCTGAAGGCCCTGGACCGCAATCTCGAACGCTGGGCGCTGCTTGTGTTCTACACGATGCTGGTGGCGACCATGGCGATCGAGGTGCTGCGGCGCGAAGTCTTCGCCTACTCCTCGATCTGGGGCGAAGAGATTGTGCGCTACAGCTTCATCTATCTTGCCTGGATCGGCGCCTCCGCCGCGGTGCGCGAGCGCGCGCATATCCGCATCGACGTGATCTTCCACTACATCGGGGCGCGCGCGAAGGCGCTGCTCTACATTTTCGGCGATCTGGTGATGCTCGGCCTGGCGCTGTTGGCCGTCTATTGGTCGATGGAGACGATCGCGGTGTCCTGGAAATTCGGCTCGGTCAGCCACGGCCTGCGTGTGTCGATGGTCTGGTTCCTGTTGGCCGTCCCCATCGGTTTTTCGCTTATGACGTTTCGCCTGGTGCAGTCGCTCATTCGCGATATCGCCGATTTTCGCGCTGGCCGGCCGCCCTATGAGGGCGAGCGCCTGTTCGACTGAGGAACCCGGCGATGTGGCAACAATTCCAGCAGCAGGGCGCGCAGATCGGCTGGGACTTCTATGGACCGGTCATCCTGTTCCTGGCGCTCATCGTGCTCGGCGTGCCGGTCTGGGCGTCCATCGGTATGGCGGCGGTGGCGATGCTGCTCGCTTCCGGGGTGCTGCCGCTGTCCTTGCTGGGCGAGAGCCTGTTCGACGGCATCGACGCCTTCGCGCTGACGGCGATCCCGCTATTCATCCTCACCGGCGACGTGCTCGTGCGCACGGGTCTTTCGCGGCGCTTCCTTGACGTGGCCGATGCGCTGACTTGCTGGGCGCGCGGCGGCTTCGGCGCTGCCACGGTGCTGGTCTGCGGCATGTTCTCGGCGATTTCCGGCTCGGACGCCGCGGGCGCGGCGGCGGTCGGGCGCATGACGATCGACCGGCTGGTGGAGTCCGGCTATCCGCGCCCCTATGCTTGCGCGCTCGTCGCGGCGGGTGCCTGCACCGGCATCCTCATCCCGCCGTCGATCGCCTACATCGTTATCGGCCTCGTGCTCGGGATCTCGGCGGCAACGCTGTTTCAGGCCGCACTGATTCCCGGCCTGCTGATCCTTGTCTCACTGCTCGTCACCCATAGCATCGTCAACTACCGCTGTGCCTATGAGGGCCGCAACGCCATCACCGTGCGCGAATGGCTTAGCAATGTCTGGGGTGCAATCCGGCGCGGTTGGTACGCCTTCATTGTGCCGGGCATCATCTTCTGGGGCATCTTCTCCGGCCGCCTGACCCCGACCGAGGCCGGCGCGACGGCGGTGGTCGTTACCATCATCATCGGTTTCATCATCGGCACGCTGCGCCTGTCGGACTTTCCGAGCATGATGGCCAGTTCCGCCAAGGTGAACGGCGTCATCCTGCCGATCATCGCGCTGTCGCTGCCGCTCGCGCAGACGCTCGCCGCCCTGCAGGTGCCGCAGAGCTTCGTCTTCGCGGTCACGGCTCTGACCGAGAACCCGTATATCCTGATCCTGCTGATGATCGGCGTGCTGATCGCCGCCGGCTGCGTGATGGAGACGACTCCGAACATCGTCATCCTCGCGCCGATTCTCAAACCGCTCGCCGACGAGATCGGCATGAACGAGTTCCACTTCTGTGTAATGATGATTACCGCGCTGGGCGTCGGGTTCATCACGCCCCCGCTCGGGCTCAATCTGTTCGTGGTCTCAGGTCTGACCGGCGAGCCGATATTGCGGATCGCAGCGCGGGCGGTGCCGTTCGTATTCTTCATGCTTCTCGTGGTGCTGCTGATCGCCTATGTGCCGTCGCTCTCCACGTTTCTGCTCCCCGAAATCTACAGGTGAGGCGTCATGACGGTGGAATATCTCAAGAAGGCTTCGAAAACCTCGGTCAGCGACGCCAGTGATGTGCGCGAGACCGTTCTGAACATCCTGGGCGAGATCGAAGCGGGCGGCGAGGCCGCGGCGCGCGCCTATGCCGACAAGTTCGACAAGTACGACGGCAATATCGTCCTCACGCGCGACGAGATCGACGCTGCGGCAGCGACCGTGCCCGAGAAGCTCAAGGACGACATCCGCTTCGCACATGAAAACATCAGGCGCTTTGCCGAAGCGCAGAAGGAGAGCATCGGTGATGTCGAGGTCGAGATCCGGCCGGGCCTGATCGCCGGGCAAAAGGCGATTCCGTGCAACGCGGCGGGATGCTACGTGCCGGGCGGGCGCTATGCGCACATCGCCTCGGCGCTAATGACGCTGACGACCGCGCGGGTCGCAGGCTGTCCGAACGTGGTCGCCTGCTCGCCGCCGCGTCCGGGGCAGGGCATTCATCCGGCGATCGTCTACACGGCAGACCTGTGCGGCGCGGACACCATCCTCGCGCTCGGCGGCGTGCAGGGCGTTGCGGCGATGGCCTTCGGCCTGTTCGGCCTGCCCAAGGCGGACATCCTTGTCGGGCCGGGGAACCAGTTCGTCGCGGAGGCCAAACGCATCCTGTTCGGCCGTGTCGGCATCGACATGATCGCCGGTCCGACCGACAGCCTCGTCATCGCGGATGACAGCGCGGATGCCGAGATCGTTGCGGCAGACCTCGTGGGGCAGGCCGAGCACGGCTACAACTCGCCGGTCTGGCTGGTGACGGACAACCGCCCGCTGGCGGAGACGGTCATGGCGCGCGTGCCGGAGCTGATCGCCGCGCTGCCCGAGCCGAACAAGAGCAGTGCCGAGGCCGCCTGGCGCGATTATGCCGAGGTGATCCTCTGCGGCGATCGCGAAGAGATGGCGCAGGTCGCGGATGATACCGCGCCGGAGCATCTGACCGTGCTGGCGCGCGATCTCGACTGGTGGCTTGACCGGCTGCGGTGCTACGGGTCGCTGTTCCTCGGCGAGGAAACGACCGTGGCCTTCGGTGACAAGGCGTCCGGGCCGAACCACGTTCTGCCGACCTCCGGCGCGGCGCGCTATACTGGCGGGCTGTCGGTGCACAAATACATGAAGCTGGTGACCTGGCAGCGCGCCACGCGTGACGGCGCTCGGCCGATCGCCGAGGCGACCGCGCGCATCTCCCGGCTGGAGGGCATGGAGGGCCATGCCCGAACCGCCGATATCCGGCTGGCCAAGTGGTACCCCGGGACGAATTTCGATCTGAGCGCCGAGGACGCCTCATGAGTCTGACGCCGGACTTCTCCGTCGCAGGGCGTGTCGCCTGCGTCACCGGGGCTAGCTCAGGTCTGGGCGCGACCATTGCGCAGGCGCTGGCCGAGGGCGGCGCGCAGGTCGTCGGCGTCGCGCGTCGCGCAGGCGAGATCGCCGCCTGGGCCGCGACGGGCGGAGAGGTGACGCCGATCAGCGCCGATCTGGCCGATCTGGATGCGATCCCCGACGTCGCGCGGCGCGTGGCAGAGCCTTACGGCCCGCCGGAAATCCTCGTGAATGGCGCCGGCATCAATACGCGCGAGCCGGCGGACGAGGTCACGCGCGACGGTTGGCAGAAGACGATGGACCTGAACCTGTCCAGCCCGTTCTTCCTCGCGCAGGCGCTGGTCCCGGCCATGAAGCAGAAAGGCTGGGGCCGCATTATCAACTTCGCCTCGCTACAGACCGTGCGCGCCTTTCCCGGTGGCATCGCTTACGGCGCGTCGAAGGCCGGCGTCGGCCAGCTCACCCGCGCGATGGCCGAGGCGTGGTCGGGCCACGGGATCACGGTGAACGCGCTTGCGCCCGGCTTTTTCCCGACCGCGCTTACCGGCCCCGTGTTCAGCGACCCCGAACGGGCGGCCCAAGCCGCAGAGCGCACCTGTATCGGCCGCAATGGCCTGCCCGCCGATCTTGTGGGACCGGCGCTGTTCCTGTGCTCGCCGGCAAGCGACTACGTCACCGGACAAATCCTGTTCGTCGACGGGGGCTACACTGCGAAATGAAGGCGCTTGTCTACACCGGCCCGGAGACGCTGGCGTATCGGGAGGTGCCCGACCCCGAGCCGGGCGGCGATGCGCTGATCGAGATCGCACATGTCGGCATCTGCGGCTCGGACCTGCATGCTTATGCCGGGCATGACGAGCGCCGGCCCGCGCCGCTCATCCTCGGGCACGAAGCGGCGGGCCGGGTGATCGCGGGGCCGGGCGCGGGCACGCGGGTGACGATCAATCCCCTGGTTACCTGCGGCGCGTGCGAAGCCTGCCGCGCGGGACGAGACAACCTTTGTCCGGACCGCCAGATCATCTCCATGCCGCCGCGCGAGGGCGCGTTCGCCGAGCGGGTGGTCATGCCAGGACGCAACCTTGTCCCCATTCCCGACCACGTGCCGACCGAAAAGGCCGCGTTGACCGAGCCGCTGGCCTGCGGCTGGCACGCGGTGCGTCTTGCCGAAGCGGCGCTTGACCGGCCCGTGGCCGCGGCTCGGTGTCAGGTGATCGGAGCCGGCGCGATCGGGCTTGGCGCGGCGCTGGTGCTGGCCGCTTGGGGGGCGCGCGAGATCACGGTCGTCGAGGCGAACCCGGCGCGGCGCGAGGTGGGGGCTGCGGCGGGGGATTTCCGCGTCGTCGCACCAGAAGGGGCAGAAGGGGATGTCGATCTCGTCATCGACGGCGTCGGGATCGAGGCCACTCGCAAGGCAGCCAGCGCTGCCGTGCGGCCCGGCGGCGTCATCATGCATATCGGCCTCGGTTCCGGCGCTGGCGGCCTCGACATCCGCCGGATGACGCTGCAGGAGATCACCTTCATCGGGACCTACACCTACGCCGCGGACGACTTTCGCGACACGGCGGCGGCCATCTTCGACGGGCGGCTCGGCGCGCTCGACTGGCCGGTTATGCGCCCGCTGAGCGAGGGCGCGCAGGCCTTTGCCGACCTCAAGGCGGGGCGCGTGGCCGCGCCGAAGGTTATCCTCGTGCCGTAGACCGGCCAGGACCGCCAGCTATTTCCGCGTCAGCTTCAACTCGATCCGGCGGTTCCGGCGCAGCGCCTCCTCGCTTTCGCCTTCCGCCAATGGCTGAAACTCCCCGAAGCCCGCAGCCACCAGCCGGTCGGCCGGCACGCCCTTGTCGATCAGGAATTTCACCACGTTGACCGCGCGCTGGGCGGAAAGCTCCCAGTTCGACGGGAACTCCGGCGTCGTGATCGGGCGCTTGTCGGTGTGGCCATCGACGCGCAGAACCCAGTTGATCTCATCCGGGATCTCGCCTTCGAGCTGGTTCAGGATCGCCGCCAGCTTGATGAGTTCCTGCTCGCCGGCGGGGTTAATCTCCGCAGAGCCGGTGTCGAAGAATACGCCGGCCTGGAACACGAAGCGGTCGCCGACGATCTCGATGTCCTCGCGGTCACCGAGCACCTCGCGCAGACGCCCGAAAAAGTCGGAACGATAGCGCGACAGTTCCTGCACCCGTCGCGCCAGCGCGGCGTTCAGCCGGCGACCGAGATTGGCGATTTTTGCCTTGGCCTCCTCCTCGCGCTCTTCGGCGGCTTCCAGCGCGGATGACAACTCGGCAATCTGTCGGCGCAGCGCGGCAAGCTGCTGGTTCAGAAGCTCGACCTTCGCCAGGGCGCGCGCGGACACCTCCTGCTCGGCTTCCAACTCTTCGCGCAGGGCGGCCATCCGCTCTTCCGCGCTTTCCCCACGCGCGCCGGCCTGGCTAAGCCGCGTGCGCAACTGGTCGCGCTCCTCGCGCGCCTGGTTGAGTGAGGCGCTAAGGGCGGCCAGCTCCTCCTCCAGTGAGCGTTTCTCCGAGCGCTCAAGCGCCAGCATCTCCGTCAGTTCGGCGATCTGAGCGTTGAGGCGCTGCAGCGCTGTGTCCTTGCTGCTGGCTTCCTGCGAGACGAAATACTGCGCCAGCATGAACAGCGATAGCAGGAACGTCATGACCAGCAGCAGCGTGGCCATGGCGTCCACGAAGCCTGGCCAGTAATCGCCGCCGATGCGCCGGCCTGTGCGCCCGCGTGGCATGATGCGGTCTCCTCAAGGTCGTTAGGCCGGGTGCTTAACGCTCCCGACGCGGGGCGCGCGCAGCGATGTCGCGCAGGGCGCCCGCAAGCTGGTTCTGTTCGCGCAGCACCGCGGCCAGTTCGGACTGCTGCTGCGCCTGTTCATCGACCCATTCGCGCACGATCTTCTGCTCCGCGCGCATCTGCTTGACCATCCGGTCGATACCGTCCGACAGTTCCCGGATCGCCTCCGTGGTCTCCGAATTGCCGCCCCCGCCGACGCCGCTGTTTTCGATTTTCTCGCCGAGATCCGTGATACTGCGCTGCATGTCGAGCATGGCGAAGCGCAACTGCGCCGGCGTGCCCTGCATTGCGCCCGCAGGACTGCCTTCCGGCGCCATCTCCGTGATCCCCGACAGCCACTCCTCCAGTTCGTTGTAAAAGCGGTTTTGCGCCTGCGAGGCCTGAAGATCGAGAAAGCCGAGGATCAGCGAGCCGGCCAGACCGAACAGCGAGGAGGAAAACGCCGTGCCCATGCCGCTAAGCGGTGCCTGCAAGCCGGATTTCAGTTCCTCAAAGATCAGCGCGGTTTCCGTCGTCGTCGTATTCAGCGACGAGATCGTCGTGCCGACCGACTGGATCGTCTGCAGCAGTCCCCAAAACGTCCCGAGCAGGCCGAGAAAGATCAGAAGGCCCACGAGATAGCGCGTCGTTTCCCGCGACTCGTCCAGGCGCGAGCCGATCGAATCGAGGATGGAGCGCATCACCACCGGCGAAACCTGCGCCTGTCCCTGTCGGCGGCTGAACATTGTCGCCATCGGTGCGAGCATGACCGGTGGCCGCTCGGTCGCCAGACCCGGGTCGGAGATGCGGAAACTGTTGACCCAACGGATTTCCGGGTACAGCCGCAGCACCTGCTGAAGCGCATATATGATGCCGAGCAGAAGAACGCCGAGGATCAGGCCATTCAGCGCCGGGTTTGCCATAAAGGCGTTGACGATGTCCTCGTACAGCAAGGCGGCGACGAAGCCTGACAGGACGATGAACAGGAACATGCGCCAGACAAATACCTGCGGACGCGAGAGAGTGGTCTCAAACCCCGTTTTCGCCATGATCCGTGCTCTGCCTATTCATTCCACGAAGCCTGCGCGATCCGCATGACAGCCTCCGGGCCTTCTTAACGGATTTCACCGCACAGCAAAATGTTAACTTGACGGCCGCGCCCTACGGACGAGTCGGCCGGCGGCTGACGAGCTTGACCAGATCGCGCTGGATGGCCTCGTTGCCGGCGACAATGCTGCCCGTCGTCAGCATCTCCTGTCCGCCGTCCGCGTCCGAGACAAAACCGCCAGCCTCACGCACCAGTACGATGCCGGCGGCCATGTCCCAGGCGGAGATGCCGCGCTCCCAGTAGCCGTCGAAGCGCCCGGATGCGATCCAGGCGAGGTCGGTGGCCGCCGAGCCAGTGCGGCGGATACCGGCGACTTGAGGCATCACCGCCTCGAGTTCGGCAAGGTAGCGCTCGTGTCCCTGCTTGCCATGATGGGGGATTCCCGTCGTGATTACGCTCTCGCGCAGGCGCGCGCGCGCAGCCACCCGGATGCGCCGGTCATTCAGGAACGCGCCCTTGCCTCGTTCGGCGGTGTAGGTGTCGCCCGTGACCGGATTATAGATCAGCCCGGCGACGAGCTGACCCTCCCGCTCCAGTGCGATCGAGATGGCAAACAGCGGTATTCCGTGCATGAAGTTCGTGGTCCCGTCGAGCGGATCGACGATCCAGGTGTGCGTCCTGTCCGGCCCTTCGACGCGGCCGCGTTCTTCCATCAGGAAGCAGTAGCCTTCGCGTGCGCGGGACAACTCCTCGAACAGGATTTTCTCCGCGCGCATATCGGCGGCCGTGACGAAATTCGCCGGACCCTTCTTCGAGACCTGCAGGTTTTCGACCTCGCCAAAGTCGCGCGCGAGTCCGCGCCCGGCCTTGCGGGCGGCGCTGATCATCACGTTCATCAAGGCAGATGCCGGCATGGCTCAACCGTCACTTGTCGTCTAGGACTGCGCCTGGTCGGCGATGACGTTGCCGTCGGCGTCGAACCAGAACGGGTTGTGGGCGATTTCCCAGACATGCCCGTCCGGGTCGGCGAAATAGCCGCTGTAACCGCCCCAGAAGGTCGGGGCCGCAGGCTTGAGGATGCTCGCACCCGCGGCTTCGGCGGCCGCCATCGCGGTGTCGACTTCGCCGGGGCTCGCAAGGCACTGCGCCAGCGTGATCCCGCGAAAGCCGTCACCCTTGTTCGGTAACGTGGCGTCCCCAGCCAGCAGCGTCCAGTCGTAGAGCGCGAGAAGCAGCCCTGCGCCGACCCTGAAGATCTTTGGCGCCTGCGTGCCGCCGCCGTGCTCGATGCGCTGCCAGCCGAGCGCCTCGTAAAACGTAACCGCCCGGTCAGGATCGGCCACGCCCAGCGTAATTACGCTCAGGCGCTGCTTCACGATACCCACCCGAATGCCAGCGCGGCGGCGCGCCGCTCAGTCGGCGCGGCGTACATAGCTCAGGTCGCTGGTGTCCACGACGATCTTCTCGCCGGAACTCACGAAGGGCGGCACCATCACGCGCACGCCGTTTTCCAGAACCGCCGGCTTGTAGGACGACGAAGCCGTCTGGCCTTTCACGACCGGCTCGGCCTCCGCCACCTCCACCGTGACCTGGTCCGGGAGCGTGACGCCGATCGGGCGCCCCTCGTGCATCTCGACCGTCACCTGCATGCCTTCCTGGAGGAAAGCCTTGCGCTCGCCGACGAAGTCTGCGGGAATTTCGATCTGCTCGAAGGTCTCCATGTCCATGAAGACAAGCATGTCGCCTTCCTCATAGAGGTACTGGAAATCCCTCTGCTCCAGACGGACGCGCTCGACGGTTTCGGAGGAGCGGAATCGCTCGTTAAGCTTCGTCCCGTCGAGGAGATTCTTGAGCTCGACCTGCGCATAGGCCGGGCCCTTGCCAGGCTTGACGTGCTGGATCTTCACCGCCGCCCAGAGGCCGCCCTTGTGCTCGATGACATTGCCGGGGCGAATTTCGTTTCCGTTGATCTTCATGAGCCTGCTGCTCGAACCTGTGTTGGACGTTGTGCTGCCCCGTTAGGAGCCGGTTATTTGCGGGCGAGTCAAGAGGATTGCGCCCCGCTGCGGCGAGGCGCCCTTGAGATTGCGGAGAGGTCCGGGCGGCGATACGTCAAGGCCGGCCGCCCGTGCGGCTTAGCCGGTCAGCGCCTGTTCCAGGTCAGCAATGATGTCATCCACCGACTCGAGCCCGATTGACAGCCGCACCACGTCATCCGCTGCCCCGGCCTGCGTGCGCTGTTCCGGCGTGAGCTGACTGTGCGTGGTTGAGGCCGGGTGGATGATCAGACTGCGCGTGTCGCCGATATTCGCCAGGTGAGAGAATATCTTGACCCCGGAGACGAGCGCCACGCCCGCATCGTATCCGCCTTTCAGGCCGAAGGTGAAGACCGCGCCCGCGCCGTTGGGGCAGATCCGCTGCATCAGGCCGTGGTAGCGACTGTTCTCCAGACCGGCATAAGACACCCAAGCGACCTCGGGGCGTGACTCGAGCCAGCGTGCGACCTCCAGGGCGTTGTCGCAATGTCGCTGCATGCGCAAGTGCAGCGTCTCGATGCCGGTCAGGATCAGGAACGCGTTAAACGGTGAGATCGCCGGCCCGAGGTCGCGCAGCCCGAGTGTCCGGCAGGCGATGGCGAAGGCCATGTCGCCAAAAGCATCGGCCATCACGATGCCATTGTAGCTCGGGTTGGGCTGGGTGATCGAGGGATAGCGACCCGAGCCTTTCCAGTCGAAGGTGCCGCAATCGACGATCACGCCGCCAATCGAGTTGCCATGGCCGCCGAGAAACTTGGTCAGCGAATGCACGACGATATCCGCGCCGTGCTCCTTCGGCCGGCAGAGATAAGGCGTTGCCATCGTGTTATCGACGATGAGCGGGACGCCGGCGCGGCGCGCGATCGCGGCGATGGCCGGGATGTCCACCACAACGCCGCCCGGATTGGCGATTGATTCGATAAAGATGGCGCGGGTCTTGTCGCTCAGCGCGCGCTCGAAGCTGGACGGGTCGTCAGCGTCGGCCCAGACAACGTTCCAGTCGAATTTCTTGAAGGCATGGCCGAACTGGTTGATCGAGCCGCCGTAGAGCTGGCGCGCGGCGATAAACTCGTCGCCTGGCTCCAGCAGCGTGTGCATGGTGATAAGCTGCGCCGCGTGCCCGGAGGCGACCGCCAGCGCCGCCGTGCCGCCCTCCAGCGAGGCCACCCGCTGCTCCAGCGCGTCCTGCGTCGGGTTCATGATGCGGGTGTAGATATTGCCGAACTGCTGGAGGCCGAATAGCGCGGCGGCGTGCTCGGCGTTCTCGAAGACATAGGAGGTGGTCTGGTAGATCGGCGTGACGCGCGCGCCGGTGGCCGGGTCGGGCTGGGTTCCGGCATGAATCGCGCGGGTCTCGAAACCGCGTTGTTCCTGATCTGACATGAGCGCCTCCTGTTATGGATTATGACCTGCGCATAGCGACAGCGCGACCGTCACATCGTCATGCGCCGGAGTGCGGTTTTCAAGGCCCCTTGGCGGCCTCACGCCGTCGGGCGCTTGCGCAGCTCGCTGGCGCGGACTTTCTTGCTTTCGGATTTGAGTTGACCGCAGGCGGCCATGATATCGCGACCGCGCGGTGTGCGCACCGGAGAAGCGTAGCCCGCGCGCTGGATGACCGCCGCGAAGCGTTCGATCTGGTCCCACTCGGAGCAGTCGTAGGGGGCGCCCGGCCAGGGGTTGAACGGGATCAGGTTGATCTTCGCCGGGATGCCGGCCAGCAGCCGAACGAGTTCCTTCGCCTCATCGAGCGAATCGTTCACGTTCTTGAGCATCACGTATTCAAATGTGATGCGGCGGTTGTTCGCCAGCCCCGGATAATTGCGGCAGGCTTCCAGCAGCTCGGCGATTGGGTATTTCTTGTTGAGCGGCACCAGCTCGTTGCGCAGCTCGTCGTTGACCGCGTGCAACGAGATCGCCAGCATGACCCCCATCTCGTGGCCGGTGCGCGGGATCATCGGCACCACGCCAGAGGTCGACAGCGTGATGCGGCGCTTGGAGATCGCGAGCCCGTCGCCATCATTGGCGATATCCATCGCCGTCTTGACATTGTCGAAGTTGTAGAGCGGCTCGCCCATGCCCATCAGCACGATGTTGCTGATCATCCGTTCGGCTTCCGGCAGGCCGGTCGGGTTGTCCGCGTCAAGGCCCGGCCAGTCGCCCAGCCGATCGCGCGCGAGCATGATCTGGCCGACGATCTCCCCCGGCGTCAGGTTACGCACGAGCGGTTGCGTGCCGGTGTGGCAGAAGCTGCAGTTGAGCGTGCAGCCGACCTGGCTGGAGATGCACAGCGTCGCCCGGTCGGTATCGGGGATATAGACGGTTTCGACCTCCGGACCCGGCAGGCCGGGCTGGGTCGCGGCAAGGCGCGAGAGCCATTTGCGGGTGCCGTCGCTGGAAATCTGCTCCGAGACGATCTCCGGGCGCTCCAGCGTCGCCGCCTCGCTAAGGTCGCGGCGCAGCGCCTTGGAGATGTTCGTCATCGCGTCGAAGTCGCGCACGCCCTGGGTGTAGATCCAGCGCCAGAGCTGGCTCACGCGCATGCGCCGCTGCCGCTCGGGCACGCCGATTTCGCCGAGGAAGGCCGCCATCTCCTGCCGGCTCATGCCGATCAGGCTCGGCTTTTCCCTGGCTTTGGCAGCCTGGCGCGCGGCGTCTGCGGAAACGGAGCCGGACGGCGCGATGATATCGAGGGACACCTCAGTCTCCAGTCAAGGTTGGGGTCGTTACGGGCATTCCTCGTTCAATCTATTCACGGAGGCCGTCAGACCAAAGAGCGAATAGGTGTCGGTGGTCTGATTTCCGTCCGCGGTCTCGCCCGAAACGGTCATCTTTGCGCCTGCCTTCATCAGCTGGAGAAGCCGCTTCTCTTCCTCCGGGTCACGCAGGAAAGCATTGTCGCCGCGCGTGAACATGGCGAATTCCGTTCCGCCAACATTGACCGTGGGCTGCGTGCCTTCCTTGAACTCGTAGCCGTTTTTCACGCTGAGCTCGTTCTTGATGCCGTCGTTGACCCAGTTGGTCACGTAAAAATAGACGCCGCTGCGGTCCGGGTCATTGGGAGAGCTGTCCGTAGGCTCGCTCGCGGCAAAGCAGATCTTGTTGCCGTCCTCGCCTTCATGCACGTAGACCGCCCAGTCCCGGTTTTCGGCGACCTTCGTCGTGTTTTGCGCCGCCGCCGAAGCGGTCATCAGGGCGATCAGCAGCGATGAGAAAAGAACGATCCTCATAAGGCTTGCTCTCTCTTGCATTGCGTTGGTCAAGAATCAGGCTCCGTATATAGCTTCGCCGGCGTTTTGGCCAGCATCGCCGAGCAAAAAACTAGCGCCCGGCCGTGCGGCTGCGCGGGCGTCCGTGTTCATGGTCCGGCAGGGGTGGCGCGCCGCCTTCGGTCAGCGGCCGGGGCGCGAATCGGCCGAGGCTGCGCACGCGGTCATACATCACGATCGCGCCGGCCATCGCGACATTGATGCAAAAGGCGGTCGGGATTTTGACGACGTAATCGCACCGTGCCAGCACCTCATCGCTCAAAGAACCGCGCTCGGGACCGAGGACGTAGGCCGCGCGCGTCGGGTGGCGGAAGCTGGGCAGATCGACCGCCTCGTCGAGCAGTTCCACGCCCACCAGCCGGCAGTGCCGCGGAAGTTGCATCTCCTCCACGCTGGTCCAGTGATAGGCCGGCAGGTGCTCCGCGGCCTTTGAGGTATCGGATTTCGCTTCAAAGGCGCGCGAGTCCGCGTTGACGGTGAAGACGAAGCTCGCCCCGAAGCCGTAGGCCGAGCGCATCAGATTGCCCAGGTTCATCGACTTGGAAATCCGTTCCACGCCGATGGCGAAATAGCCTCTTGTCGTCATGGCCTGTTGTGGTGAGGTTCTGTTCCGCGCCGGGCGCTTTCAAAAACGCCAGATAAGCCAGCACCGGCGCAACGTGAAGATGCAGGTGGCGGAGACTGCCATGAAAGCGATTGTTTGTCATGCTTTCGGAGAACCGGATGATCTGGCGTTGGAGGACATCGCCGAACCGGAGCCGGGCGACGGCGAGGTGCTGATTCGCGTGCGCGCGGCCGCGCTTAATTTCTTCGATACGCTCATGATCCGCGGCAAGTATCAGCACAAGCCGGAGCATCCGTTCTCGCCGGGCGGCGAGGTGGCGGGCGAGATCGAGCGGCTGGGGCCGGGTGTGACCGGGCTGGAGGTCGGGCAGCGGGTGATGGCACATGTGCGCTGGAACGGCTGTCGCGAGAAGACGGTGGCCAAGGCAAGCGCCGTCGTACAGGTGCCGCCGGAGGTCATCGACGAGATCGCCGCAGGCGTCACCATCACTTACGGCACAGCGATGCACGGGCTGAAGGACCGCGGACGCATCGCGCCTGGCGAGACCGTGGCCGTGCTCGGCGCCTCGGGCGGGGCAGGGCTGGCGGCGGTCGAAATCGCCAAGGCGCTTCGCGCCCGGGTCATCGCCGTGGCGTCCTTAGCCGAGAAACTGGCGGTCTGCCAGACACATGGCGCGGACGATCTGATCAATTACAGTTCCGGGGATCTGCGCGATCAACTCAAGGCAGCGACCGGCGGGCGCGGCGTGGATATCGTTTATGACTGCGTTGGCGGCTCTCAGACGGAGCGAGCGCTGCGCGCGCTGGCCTGGGACGGGCGGCTGTTGGTCGTCGGCTTCGCCTCGGGCGAAATCCCCCACATGCCGCTGAACCTCCCTTTGCTCAAAGGCTGTTCGATCGTCGGGGTGATGTTCGGGCGATTCGCCGAGTTGTTCCCGGAGACGCAGCAGGAGAACATGCGCCAGGTTCTCCAGTGGTGCGCGAACGGCACGCTCAAACCGCACGTCCAGGAGGTGGTCCCGCTGGAAGAGACGATCCGCGCGCTCAAGATGATCGACGCACGACAAGCCGTGGGCAAGATCGTGGTGCGTCCTTGAGCCGCAGCCTCCAGGTCTTGCATCGTGGACAATTTCGTTGGAGGAGGCCGGAAAACCCTTGCATATCCGCGTGATTGCGCCATGTGTCGGGTAACGCGAATGACAAAGCGTGTTGATACAGCCCCAGCGCCCAAGAAATAGGCACAGGCGCGAGTCGGTTCGCTTTGACTTCGCATGCAAGCGCGTTATCGTCCGCTGTCATTAATGCATGCATGACGATCGCAGGAACGAAGAGTCCATGGAGCAGGCCACTCAAGGGCCGCCCTCAGTACAGAATATGAAATTTACCGATCTCGGCTTGAGTGACAAGGTTCTGGCGGCCGTCCAGCAGGCGGGCTACCAGGAACCGACCCCGATTCAGGCCAAAGCTATCCCGATCGCAGTGGAAGGCCGCGACGTCGTCGGCATCGCCCAGACGGGCACCGGCAAGACGGCGTCCTTCGTGCTGCCGATGCTGACCCGGCTGGAACGCGGCCGGGCACGGGCGCGTATGCCGCGCTCGCTCATTCTTGAGCCCACGCGCGAACTGGCGGCACAGGTCGCCCAAAGCTTCGAGGAGCTTGGCGGCAAGCACAAGCTGACGGTGGCGCTGCTGATCGGCGGCGTTTCGTTCGAGGAGCAATACCGCAAACTGGACCGCGGCGCGGACGTGCTCATCGCGACGCCGGGCCGGCTGCTCGACCATTTCGAGCGCGGCAAGCTGCTGTTGACCGCCGTTGACGTCTTCGTCATCGACGAGGCGGACCGTATGCTCGATATGGGCTTCATCCCGGACATCGAGCGGATTTGCGGACTCCTGTCGCCGGCGCGGCAGACGCTGTTCTTCTCCGCCACCATGCCGCCGGAGATCGAGAAGCTCACCCACAAGTTCCTGAATGCGCCGGAGCGTGTCAGTGTCGACCGGCAGGCCACCGCCGCGCCGACCATCGAGCAGCGCCTCAAGGCAACCGACCCGGAAGCCAAGGCCAAGCGCGCGGCGCTGCGCGACCTGATCCGGGAGCAGGACGTCAAGAACGCGATCATCTTCTGCAACCGCAAGCGCGATGTCGGCATCGTCTACCGCTCTCTTAAGAAGCATGGGTTCAATGCCGGCGAGTTGCACGGGGACATGGATCAGCGGACGCGGATGCAGACCCTGGAGTCGTTCCGCAACGGCGACATCAAACTGCTCGTCGCCAGTGATGTGGCCGCGCGCGGGCTGGACATCCCGGAAGTGAGCCACGTCTTCAACTACGATGTTCCGACCCACGCGGAAGATTACATTCACCGCATCGGCCGCACGGGCCGCGCCGGGCGCGAGGGGTTCGCCGCCATGCTGGTGACCCAGAAGGAAATCCCGGCAGTCAAGGACATCGAGAAGCTGCTTGGCGGCGAGATCGAATGGATGGGCGAGAAGCCGGAGGCCGACTCCGAGGCCGAAGAAGGCAAGCGCCGCAAGCGCGGCGGGCGGAAGCGCGGCGGTCGCAAATCCGCCGGCGCTGAAGACAAGCCACAGGCCGAGGACAAGCCAACGGCCGAAGAGAAGCCCAAGGCCGCGGAAAATGCCAAGGCGGAGGACAGAGGCGAAAGCAGAGGGAAAGCCAAAACCGAGGGCGAAGCGGATCAGGCCGGTTCTGGCCGCCGTCGAGGCCGTCGCGGCGGACGTCGCCGGCAGCAGCAGGAACAGGCCGAGCCGGCCCTGGCGACACCCGAATACGGCGCGCCCGCTCCGTCCAACGGTGAAGAGAAGGCCGAGCCATCGCGTCGCAAGGCGTCGCGCAAGCGCGAGCTGGTCGAGGCCGACGCCAGCGAAAGCACCGCATTCGGCATGAGCGATCAGGTGCCGGCTTTCCTGATGCGCCCAATCCGGCGTCCCTCGTCCTCGCGTTAAGCCGATCGGGACGGGACCGGTGGCCGAAATTGTCCGTTGTCTTGCCCCGACACGGGCGATATAACCCTAGCCAATTCGCAACGACGGGCGGTTTTCCGAAAGACGCGGCTGCGCGGCCGCGCCCGTGTTGACGCTTTCATGTAAGGAAGGGCTGAGCGGCTGGCGCTCCCACGGCGGAGGGCACAGCGAACGCTCGCGGCGCCAGCGAGAGATTTTGGAGACGAGGATGGCCGAATTGTTGGAACTCACGGCGGAGCCGCGCGACAAGACCGGAAGCACGGCGGCGCGCGCCATTCGCAAGAACGGCGGCGTGCCGGCGGTCGTTTATGGCGGACGCGGCGGGCCCGAAAAGGTGACGCTCAACTACAAGGAAGTTTGGAAGCAGGTCGAGACCGGGACCTTCCTGAGCACCGTGTATCTGCTCAATGTTAACGGCAAGAAGACCCGCGTCATTCCGCGCGATGTGCAGTTTGACCCGGTGCGGGACTTCCTCGAGCATGTCGACTTCCTGCGCCTGGCGAAGGACGCCGTGGTGGAAGTGGATGTGCCAGTGCATGTCATCAACGAAGAGGAGTCGCCCGGCCTGAAGCGCGGCGGCGCGCTGAACATGACGCGCCACGAGATCGGGCTGACCTGCCCGGCAGATGCAATCCCCGAATATATCGAAGTGGACGTGACCGGGTTGGATATCGGCGATTCGCTGCACATCTCGCAGGTAGCGCTGCCGGAAAAGGTGACGCCGACCATCACGGACCGCGACTTCACCGTTCTCAGTATCGCCGGCACGGCAGCGGCGGAGCCAGAGGAAGAGGCTGAAGGCGAAGCCGAAGAAGAGGCCGAGGCGGCGGAAGAGTAATCGCGCCGCAGGCGAACGCGTCCCGGCAGGGCGGCTGGGGAGACAGCATGAAGCTGCTGATCGGGCTGGGCAATCCGGGCGCACGCTACGCCCGCAACCGCCACAATGTCGGATTCATGACGGTCGACGCGATCGCGGAACGCCATGGGCTCGGCCCCTGGCGCCGGCGATTTCAGGGCGAGGCCGCGGAAGGGCGCATCGGCGGCGAGAAGGTGCTGCTTCTTAAGCCCCAGACCTACATGAACGAGTCGGGCCGCGCGGCCGGCGAAGCGGCGCGGTTCTTCAAGCTTTCGCCCGCAGACATGGTCGTCTTTCACGACGAACTCGATCTTGCCCCAGGCAAGGTCAAGGTCAAGCAGGGCGGCGGTCATGCGGGGCACAATGGCTTGAAATCGCTGACTGCGCATTGCGGCGCGGAGTTCTGGCGGGTGCGCATCGGCATCGGTCACCCCGGCGACAAGGCGAAGGTCACGGCGCACGTGCTGGGTGACTTCGCAAAGGCAGATGCCGAGTGGCTCGATCCGCTCCTTGCGGCGATGGCGGACGCGGCGCCGGCGCTGGTGAGCGGGAACGAGGCGAAATTCGTGAGCGACGTGGCGCAAGCCATGCACGATGTGCGCGCCCCGGCGAAGGAGCCGGCGCCCAAGCGCGAGAAGCCGCAGCCCGCCCCGCGCGCGCCCGAGCAAGAGGCGCCATCGGCGCCCACCGCGCTCGGCGAAAAGCTGCGCCGCTGGCTGACGGGCTAGTTTTCCGGATTTTCAGAACACGCGACAGGACGCACGAAGATGGGTTTCAAATGCGGCATCGTCGGGCTGCCGAATGTGGGCAAGTCGACGCTTTTCAATGCGTTGACCCGCACGGCAGCGGCCGAGGCGGCCAACTATCCGTTTTGCACAATCGAACCGAATGTCGGCGAGGTGCCGGTTCCCGACCCGCGCCTCGATAAGCTGGCGCATCTCGGCAAGTCGGCGCAGGTGATCCCGACGCGGCTGAGTTTCGTCGACATTGCGGGGCTGGTGCGCGGCGCGTCGAAGGGCGAGGGGTTGGGCAACCAGTTCCTGGCCAACATCCGCGAGATGGACGCGATTGCCTATGTGCTGCGCTGCTTCGAGGATGACGACATCGGCCATGTCGAGGGCCGCATCGACCCGATTGCAGACGCCGAGACGGTCGAGACCGAGCTGATGCTCGCCGACCTCGAAAGTCTGGAGCGCCGCAAGCCAGCGCTGGAGAAGAAGGCAAAGGCGCAAGGCGCCGAGGGCAAGGAGGCGAAGGCCACGCTGGCGCTTATCGACAAAGTGGCGGCTGTTCTGGCCGAGGGACGCCCGGCGCGCGTGGCGGAGATCAGTGAGGAGGAGATGTCCGGCTTCCGGATGCTACAGCTCCTCACGGCCAAGCCGGTTCTGTATGTCTGCAACGTCGAAGAGGAGTCTGCCGCGACGGGCAACGCGCTGTCCCGTGATGTCGAGGCGTACGCGGCCAGGGAAGGCGCCGGCGTCGTCGTCATCTCCGCGAAGATCGAGGCGGAACTCGCGCAGCTCGACGCAGAGGAACAGGCGGAATATCTCGATGAACTGGGGCTGGAGGAGCCGGGCCTGAACCGGCTGATCCGCGCCGGTTACGATCTGCTCGGCCTCATCACCTATTTCACCGTCGGCCCCAAGGAAGCCCGCGCCTGGACCGTCCCGCGGGGCACCACGGCGCCGAAAGCGGCCGGCGTGATCCATACCGACTTCGAGAAGGGCTTTATCCGCGCGGAGACGATTTCATACGAGGATTTCGTCGCCTACGGCGGCGAGGCGCGCGCCAAGGAAGCCGGCAAGATGCGGCTTGAGGGCAAGGAGTACGTCGTCCATGACGGGGACGTGATGCATTTCCGCTTCGCGACCTGATCCTCAGGCCGAGACACGGCGCTGTGCTGGATGGGCAACTTGCGCCTTGCGCCCCTTACTCATCTCCCGGGTGAGCCAGAACCCCGAGGCGAGCAGCAGCGCGCCGCCATAGACCATGCTCATCGCCGGGATCTCCCCGAAGACGAGATAGCCAAGGATTGCCGCCACGATCGGCGAGACGATAATGTCGACCAGCGCATAGCCGTTGGCGCTGATGCGCTTCAGCACGATCGAAATGCCGAAATACGAAAAGCCGGTCGAGATGACGCCGAGGCACACCGCCCATAGTATCACGGGCAGGACCATGCCGATCGTCGGGTAGGGGATCATGCGTGCGATCTCGCCCGGCCCCGCGATGAACAGCATTGGCGACAGCACCAGCGCCGCGGCCAGCATCGACCAGAAGATATCGTTGCCTGTCTCGGTCTTTCCCTCGTGACGCATGTAGGTGACCATCGCGGCATAGATCGCGCCGTCTCCCAGCGCGATGAGGTTGCCCAGCATGTAGCCCTCGGCCAGCGGGTTGGCGATGATCAGCCCGATGATTGCCAGGATGAAGATCAACAGATAGCTGCGTTTGGCCGGCTCTCCGAGGAACGCCCAGGAAAAGATGAACACGAAGAACGGTGCGACGCTCCAGAAGATAACGACATTCGCGATCGGGGCGAGCGTCATCGCATAGTTGAACACGCTGATCTGCGTGGCGATGAGCACCCCGATAAGCGCCGTGTCCGTCAGATTGTCCCAGGGAAAGCGCAGCCGCTCCTTCGTAGCGAGTGGCAGGGCGAGGCCGAGAAACCCCGCGGCGAAAACGAGCGCGTAGAAGTTCAGCGTCTGGATCGGGATCGCGCCGTCCGTCAACTTCACGAACACGCCAATCGTGGCTTCCGAGACGGTGATGAAGGCAAGGAGCAGAACGGTTTTCATCATGTGCCCGAAGACCGATGGCGGGACGCGCTCACTTACGGCTGTCTCGCTATCAGACGATCACGTCGTCAAGCGAACGGCGCAGTGAACGTGGCATCTCCGGCGCGCGGCCCACGCGGATGACGAGGTCCGGCCGACGATCACCGATGCCGAGATAGGACGCGAACTGCTCGCGCACCTCGGGCACCTCCACCGGCTGATTGACGAAGGCATGCTTGAGCCCGAGATGCGTGGCCACGAGCGCAAAGCGTTGATAGGCGCGGCCGACCTCGACCCAGTGCGCCCTGTCATTTTGCTTGGCGGTAAAGACGACGACGGCAGAGGACGAGTTGACATGCTTGATGTTCTTCTCGCGCTCGGCGTTTTCTGTGAAGACGAAGTCGAAAACGATGCGCCCGAGCCAGGGCGGAATGGTCGGGTTGCCCATGCAGCCCGAAAACAGGCCGTCGCGCTTTTCAAGGGCTTCGGCAGAGCTGAAACGGATCCACTCCTTCAGCTCGGCGACGAATTCGGGATCGCGCACTTGCGCATCGCTTCCCGTGGCGACGAACTCCGCGACCTCGCTGATCGGCTGTGCGGCGTTGAGGATGATCGCGTCGACGCCGGGCGTTTCGGCAGCCGCCTGAAGCTGGCGCAATTCGCTGGCGGTCAGCGGCGTGCCGTCATATTCGCTACGGGTACACTGACGCCGAGGGATCGCCTCGAATTCAGGACTGCGGCGGGTCGGTCCTGATCCCAGCGCCACCGCCACGCGCGTTTCGCCGTCCCGGGGTGTCACCTCCGGGACGGCTTCCATCCCGAAGGCTGGCGCGGCTGCCACCATGTTTTCTGCCGCGCAGCCAAGGCTGACGAACAGATGGTGATCGTCCGGGTCGACCGCGGGCGTGGCGCGCGTGAAGTCCGGGCGGATCTCGATCCGGTCTTCTTCAATCGCAAAGGTCCAGGGCTGGGTGTTGTGGCTGTTCGCGGCGAGCGTGCCGTATCGAACGATCTCGCGGCGCTTCTGCGCGGGCGACAGATCGCCGGCTTCGGTGTGCCGCCAGGTCTGCTGTGTCGCAGCACCGTAGGCGTCACTGATGCCGCAGCCCGTCAGCCCCACTGTAGCGATGCCCGTGGCGGCCAGGCCGAGGTTGAATTGCCTGCGACTGATGCGTGCCATGCCGTCCTCCCGCGCCACCCGAACAGACCCGGCAAGCTCTAGCCCTCCGCGCGCCCCGCGGTCAACTCCACGTGCCGCAAGCGGGGCGAATTGCTGGTGGGCAATCGTCGCTCGGCCGCGGGGGAGGCTGTGCTGTCGCTACAGCTTGATGCCCCTGAGCCGCAGCGAGTTGGTGATGACCGACACCGATGACAGGCTCATCGCCGCCGCGGCGATCACCGGGGAGAGCACGATGCCGAAGAACGGATAGAGGACGCCCGCAGCGATCGGCACGCCCAGCGCGTTGTAGCCGAAGGCGAAGACGAGGTTCTGGCGGATGTTGCGCATGGTCGCGCGCGCGAGATGCACCGCCCGGACGATCGCGTTGAGATCGCCGCGCAAGAGCGTCAGGCCGGCGCTTTCGATGCTGACATCCGCGCCGGTGCCCATCGCGATGCCGACATCCGAGGCCGCGAGCGCCGGCGCGTCGTTGATGCCGTCGCCGGCCATCGCCACGACCGCTTCACCTTCGGCCATCTTGCGCACCAGTTGGGTCTTGTCCTGCGGCATGAGATCGGCGTGAACTTCGTCGATCCCCAGCGCCTTGGCCACCGCTTGTGCCGTCTCCCTGTTGTCGCCGGTCGCCATGACGATGCGCAGGCCAGCATCATGCAGCGCGCGTACGGCCTCGGCGGCACGCTCCTTGATCGGGTCGGCCACGGCGAGCAGGCCGGCCAGTTCGCCGCCGATCGCGACGAAGACGACCGTCTTGCCCTGAGCGCGCATATCGTTCGCCGGCTTCTGGCCCTTGGCGGCGTCCACGCCTTCGGCTTCCATCAGGGCCGGCGTGCCGACGGCAATCGCGCGGCCCTCGACCTTCCCGATGATGCCCTGACCCGTCCGCGCCTCGAAGTCCTCCGTCTCCGCGAGCTTCAGATCGCGCTCTTTCGCGGCCTCCACGAAGGCTTCGGCCAGCGGATGCTCGCTCGCGCGCTCAAGGCTGGCGGCAAGGCGCAGCATTTCGTCCTCGCTGACATCGCCCAGCGTCACGGCGTCGCTGAGCTTCGGCGCGCCTTCGGTCAGGGTGCCGGTCTTGTCGACAATGAGCGTATCGACCGCCGCCAGCCGCTCGAGCGCCTGCGCCTCGCGCACCAGCACGCCGGACTGCGCGCCGCGCCCGGTCGCCACCATGATCGACATTGGCGTGGCCAGCCCCAGCGCGCACGGGCACGCGATAATGAGCACTGACACGGCGGCCACGAGCGCATAGGCCATCGCCGGCGGCGGGCCGAAGATCGACCAGGCGATGAACGCGATGATCGCCACGCCCACCACGGCCGGCACGAAATACGCCGCGACTTTGTCCACCAGCCGCTGGATCGGCGCGCGGCTGCGCTGGGCCTGCGCGACCATCTCGACGATGTTGGAGAGCATCGTGTCGCTGCCGACGCGCTCGGCGCGCATGATGAAGCTGCCCGAGGTGTTCAGCGTGCCGCCGGTGACCTCATCGCCCTCGGTCTTTTCGACTGCGACCGGCTCGCCGGTCAGCATCGACTCGTCCACGCTAGAGCGGCCGTCCTCGACCACGCCGTCCACCGGGATCGACTCGCCCGGGCGCACCCGCAGCCGGTCGCCGACATGCACCTGTTCCAGGGGCACGTCCTCTTCCGTGCCATCCTCGGCCACCCGCCGCGCGGTCTTGGGCGCCAGATCGAGCAGTTGGCGGATCGCCGAGCCGGTCTTTTCCCGCGCGCGCAGCTCCATCACCTGCCCGACGAGCACGAGCACGACGATCATCGCCGCGGCCTCGAAATAGACGCCGACAGAGCCATCAGGCCCGCGGAAGGCGTCGGGGAAGATGCCCGGCGCAATGGTCGCGACGACGCTGTAGGCATAGGCCGCGCCGACGCCCAGCCCGATGAGCGTCCACATGTTCGGGCGCATGTTGCGGAAGGAGGCGACGCAGCGCACGAAGAACGGCCAACCCGACCAGAGGACCACCGGGGTCGCCAGTATCAGTTCGGCCCAGCGCGCGATGTCCTCGCCGATCCACTGCTTGACCGGCAAGCCGAGCATAGGTCCCATCGCCAGGATCAGAACGGGCACGCCGAGGACCGCGCCAACGATCAAGCGGCGGGTGAAGTCCACGAGTTCCGGGTCCGGCCCGGAGGGCGCGGCGGCCGGGCTCATCGGCTCCAGCGCCATGCCGCAAATCGGGCAGGTGCCCGGGCCTTCCTGCACGATCTCCGGGTCCATTGGGCAGGTGTAGAGCGTGCCGGGCGGCGCTGGCTCGGGTTCGCCCCGATCGCTCAGATACTTTTCGGGATCGGCGGCGAACTTGTCGCGGCAGCCCTCGCGGCAGAAGTAATAGGTCGCGCCCTCGTAATCGTAACTGATGGCGTCCGGGCCGGGCGTGACCAGCATCCCGCAGACCGGGTCGGTGACTTGCCCGGCCGTTTCGCTGTCATTGTGATGGTGATGGCAGCACGCGCCGTGCGCGTCAGTGCGCTGTGTTTCCTGCATTTCGGGTCCCTTGGCGTCGCGTCATTTTTTCTGACGCGCGACTTGTCCGAAAACCGGTTCCCACTTTTCGGATCGCGCGTTAGCGATACGACTGGAAAACGTCGGTCTGGCCGTCCGCGTCGAAAGAGAGCACGTCGTACGGCTCGGTCCGGTTGCCGAACTCCATGCCCGGCGAGCCGATCGGCATCCCCGGCACCGCCAGACCCTTAACGTCCGGGTGTTCCGCCAGCAGGCGCTTGATGTCGTCTGCGGGCACATGCCCTTCGATGACGTAGCCGCCGACCGTTGCCGTGTGACAGGAGTCCAGGTCCTTCGGAATGCCGGCCAAGCGCTTGACCCCCCACATCTTGCGCGTCTCGGTGACCTTGACCTCGAAACCGGCTGCGCGGAGATGGTCCGCCCATTCGGTGCAGCAGCCGCACTGCGGATGCTTCGTCATTTCCACGATCGGCAGGCTCTGCGCGCGCGTGCTTTGATCCGACGCCTGCACGGGCGTCAGGGGCATCAGCGTGGTTGCCAGAAGGACCATCACCGCAGTGAGAAATGTCATCGCTCGCTCCTGAACGTTTATCACTTTGGTGCAACGTGGTGCTTCCAGCAACTGGAATGTCAAGCAGCGGTGCGTGTTAACCATCCGGGCTGCGCGTCCGAGGCATTTGATTAAAATATGGTTAATCTGCCGGCGAAGATCGGAAAGGGCTATTGATGGCATGGACGCCGGAGGACGAGGAAGATCTGCGGGGCGCGGACCTGTTCCGGGCGCTGCGTGCCGATGCCGTGCAGGCGGCGCTCAATGAGATCGAAGCGGACACCGGCTTGCCGCGCGAGCGGGTGATCGCCGAGGCGGTCGTGTTCGCGGGGCGGGATCGCCGGGCCTTCCTGGCGCATCTCCGCGGGCGGCCATCGAGAGTCCGCGGGAGTGAACCGGAGCGACGCGGGCGGCGCTTCCTGAGCGAAAATGCCGCCCAGATTCTGGTGGCGGGCATGTTTCTGTTGGGCGCGGCGCTGGCGGCGATCCAGATGCTGCTGAGGTGAGGACGGAGTAGTCAGATCATGCGCGTGCTCATCTTCGTCGTTGCCCTCGGCGCTCTCTGGGACGGCTATACCAGCTTTTACGGTATCGCCGAGTTCTACGACCTCGTGATGGGCCAGAGCGCGCCAATGCGCTTCGTTTTCGCCGGCGTCGCCGCGATCACCATCGTGGGCTTCATGGTTGCCACGCGCCTGATCTGGAGCGGGGCGGAGGCGAACAACACGATCTCGATCCTGTTGAAGGTCGCGTGGGTCGTGTGCTTCGCGATTGACCTCTACACCTCGTTCATCGGCACGCGGGATTTCGTGTTCGATGGCATGGCCGGCGGGAGCGCCAACGTCTTCGGCCTGCTGATCATGAGCTTTCTGGTGACGTCGTCTTCGGTGCTCCTGTCGCAGCTCATTACCGGGAAGGGCATCCGCAAGCGGTATCTGTACTAAGGCACGAGCCAGCGGCCGTGCCAATCGCCCTCCTGCCAGAGGAACTCCGCGCGCCGGTGGCCATGGGCGGCAAGGTAGAGCCATTCGATGCGCGTGACGAGCGCCGAGATGACGGCGAAATGGTCCCAACCGTCTTTGCTGTCGTCCGCTGAAAAGGGGACCTCGCGCGGATCGCTCACCGCTTCGCCCGGCCCTTGCATAACCTGATAACAGACGCGGCTGAAATCGCGGGTGGCGGCCCACGCCTCCTGCGCCAGCTCATCGCCGATATGAACGCTAAGCTGGCAGTCGAGCCGCAACTGGACCTTCTGCTTCGGGTCGTACACATGGACCGCGCCGGCCGGATCGGCCGCGATCTCCGCAACCTTATGGGAGCGCCGGTCCGTGTGAAAGCGCAGCCGCCGCGTCTCCGGATCGCAGGCGCGCAGCACCACCGTGCGCACACGCGGCCCGCTGTCGCCATTCGTCGCCAGCACGGGCGTATGCGCCGGCGCCTTGCGGTCCTTCACGCCGCACGCAAGCAGCGACCACGCCGCGCGCAGGCTCCGGTCGAGGTCGTTGTAGAAATCTGGCAGGTCCGGTTCGCCCATCGCGCGTCCCGTTCGTTGGTTGCCCCAAGTTATAGCCAGTCCTGAAGGATCGGGATCAGGGGCAAATCCGCCGGGGGCATCTCGTAGTCCCGCAGCCGCGCCGCGCGCACCCATTTCAGCGCCTGGAATTCCAGCGGTTCCGGATCGCCTTCCCAGGTGCGGGAGATATAGAGCGGCATCAGGAGGTGAAAGTCCTCGTACGCGTGGCTTGCAAAAGTCAGCGGCGCGAGGCAGCGGGCCGGCAAAGTGATGCCCAGTTCCTCCTCCAGTTCGCGGATCAGCGCGGATTCCGGTGTCTCGCCTTGTTCGACCTTGCCGCCAGGGAATTCCCAGAGGCCCGCCATCTTGCGGCCCTCCGGCCGCTGGGCCAGCAGGACGCGGTTGTCCGCGTCGATCAGTGCGCAGGCGACGACAAGCTTGATCGGCTTTGCCGGGGCGGTGGTCATGGCTACGCCCGCTCAACTCCGGTAATCGGCATTGATGTCGATATAGCCGTGCGTGAGATCGGTCGTCCAGACAGTAGCGGCGCCC
The DNA here is from genome assembly GCF_003550175.1 of Dichotomicrobium thermohalophilum. NCBI lineage: Bacteria > Pseudomonadati > Pseudomonadota > Alphaproteobacteria > Hyphomicrobiales > Hyphomicrobiaceae > Dichotomicrobium > Dichotomicrobium thermohalophilum. The sequence goes on along the minus strand of NZ_QXDF01000004.1, from coordinate 47,000 downwards.
GCGCCGCCAAGCCCGGCATAAACGCGGATCAGCAGTTCATCGCGCTTCATGTACGCCGCCGCTTCGGCTTCCTCGTAGTCGGGATGGACCTCGCCACCCGCAGCAACAGGAATTTCGCCGAACCAGATGGCCAGCTCGTCCGGGTCAATTTCAACACCAGCCTTGCCGACCGCCATGATGATGCGGCCCCAGTTCGGGTCCTCGCCGGCCAGCGCGGTTTTCACCAGAGGCGAGTTGGCGATGGAAAAGGCGATGGCCTGGGCGTCTTCGTCAGTATGCGCCCCATCGACGCGGACGGTGACGAACTTGGTCAGCCCCTCGCCGTCCTGGACCACCTGATGCGCAAGGTCGAGTGTGAGCTCATCGAGCGCCAGCCGGAATTCCTCCAGCCGCGAGTCATGGGGGTCGGTGATCTCCGGCACGCCCCTGTCGCGGGCCGCGCCGGTGGCGAACAGTAGCACGGTGTCGCTCGTGGAGGTGTCGCTGTCGACCGTGATGCGATTGAAGCTTTGGGCAACGGTGTCCGTGCACAGCGTTTGCAACAGGCCGCCGGGCAGCGGGGCGTCAGTGAAAAGAAAGGCGAGCATGGTCGCCATGTTCGGCGCGATCATGCCCGAGCCCTTGGCGATGCCGTTGATCGTCACCTCGACGCCGTCAATCTGGGTCGTTCGTGACGCCAGCTTCGGGAAGGTGTCCGTCGTCATGATCGCCCGCGCCGCATCTTCCCAGGCGTCAGGGCGGACGGCTTCATGAAGGCCGCGCAGCGTATCGGCAAAGGCGGAGACCTCCAGCGGTTCGCCGATCACGCCGGTCGAGGCCAGGAACACGTCCTCCGGCGCGCAGCCTTCGGTTTCCGCAGCGATCTGTGCGGTCAGGTGCACGGCATCGACCCCGCGCTGGCCGGTGAAGGCGTTGGCATTGCCCGAGTTGACGACCAACGCGCGCGCGTGCCGGCCACTATTCAGTAGGCTCCGGCACCAGTTAACCGCCGGCGAGGGTGTCCGCGATGTGGTCAGCGCGCCGCCGACCTCCGCGCCCTCGGCAAACCGCACCAGCAGCAGGTCCTTTCGACCCTGATAGCGGATGCCGGCTTCGGCGGCGGCCAGCGCCACGCCACCGACCGACGGCAGCGTGGGCAGAGACGCTGGCGCGAACGGCGACGTTTTTGTCATTGGGCGTTGCCGCCGTCCTGTTCGTTCTGCTTCAGGCTTTCGTCGAGGATCTCGACATTGGCCGCGCCACGCAGGTCTGACATCCGCTGCTGGAGCTGCTGGCGGATCAGCGAGGACTTCAGCCGCTCCTTGACATCGGCGAATTTCGGCGGCTTGCGGTCGCGCATCTCCTCGACCTTGATGACGTGCCAGCCGAAGCGGGTCTTGACCGGCTCGGAAATCTCGCCCTTTTCCATTGCAAAGGCGGCCTCGGCGAAGGGAGTCACCATCTGCTCCTTGCTGAAGAAACCGAGATCCCCGCCGTTGGCCGCGCTCGGGCCGGTCGATTCTTCCTTGGCCAGTTCGGCGAAGTCGGCGCCGCCCTCGAGCTTTTCGATGATTTCCTTGGCCTTGTCCTCGGTCTCCACGAGAATGTGCCGCGCGCGGACCTCTTTCTCGGGCTCGGCGCCGCCGATGCGCTCGTCATAGAGCTTCTGGGCCGCTTCATCAGTGACGTTGGCGCGGATCTCCTCCTGGAAAAACACGTCGCGCAGCGCGCGCAGCTCGTAATATCGCGACAGTCGCTTGTATTCCTTGGTCTGGTCCAGTCCGGCTTCGCGCGCAGCGTCGGCCAGCAGCGTCAGTTCGACGACATACTGGAGCACGACCTCGTCGCGCGTCTCCGACGGCAACTGCTCGAGGTCGGGCCCGAGTTCATCCTCAGCCAGATCGAGCTGGCCACGGGTTATCGGAGTACCGTCAACCCGCGCGATGACCTCATCCGGGTTGGCCTCCTGATCCTGGGCGCTGCTGAATGGGGCAAAGGCCGCGCCGGCAAGCGTTACGGCAAGTGTGGCGCAGGCTGCGATAGAAAGGGAACGGAAAGTCACGGAATTCACCTCGATTGACCGGGGTTTCACGGGATGTTTCGGGAGGAACTGGGCGGAGCGGCGCGGCATTTCAACCTGCGCTGGCGCGCCCACATCATTTGATCATGTCCCGGGATGCTTTCGACTTTGCCGCGCCCTTGTAGCCGTTTCGGCGGCGCGATGCAAAGCCGACGAACAAGGCCGGCGAGCAGCGCGGCTGCGCGTTGACAGGGGCAGACGCCCCCCTTATTTCCAAAGTATCCTGCGGCGTGGTCGCGCATGCGTCTGAAGGCAACGGAAAAAGAAACGCGCGGTGGCGATGTGCGCGCGTCGAACAGGCAGATATCATGGCCTCCATCCGAACGAAGATGCGGTCTTGAGAAAGCCGGACGCGGTCAAAGGCCGCTCTGGCACGGTTGCGGCAAGCCGATAACGAGGAAGGCTTTAGGATATGGTTTCGTTGAATGCGATCGTCGGCAAATTTTTCGGGAATCCGAATGATCGCAAGCTGAAGAAATATGCGCCCCGCGTTGAGGCGATCAACGCGCTGGAACCGGAGCTGGAGCAGCTTTCGGATGACGCGTTGCGCGCGCGCACCGATGCGTTCCGCGAGCAGCTGGCGAATGGGGCAAAGCTGGACGATCTGCTGGTGCCTGCCTTTGCGACCGTGCGCGAGGCCGCAAAGCGCACGCTGGGCCAGCGGCATTTCGACGTCCAGCTCGTCGGCGGCATGGTGCTGCACGAAGGCGACATCGCCGAGATGAAGACGGGCGAGGGCAAGACGCTTGTCGCCACGCTGCCCGTTTATCTCAACGCGCTGACCGGGCGCGGCGTGCATGTCGTCACCGTGAACGACTATCTCGCCAAGCGCGATGCCGAGTGGATGGGCGCAATTTACGAATTTCTCGGGCTTAGCGTTGGCTGCATCCTTCATGAACTCAACGACGATCAGCGGATGCAGGCCTACGGTTGCGACGTCACCTACGGCACCAACAACGAGTTCGGCTTCGACTATCTCCGCGACAACATGAAGTATTCGACCTCGGAGATGGTCCAGTTCGGCGGGCGTCCGTGGGAGCTTGCCGGCCATTACTTCGCCATCGTCGACGAGGTCGACTCGATCCTGATCGACGAGGCGCGCACGCCGCTCATTATCTCCGGTCCCGTGGAGGACCGCACCGAGCTTTACACCGCTGTCGACGCCGTCATCCCGCACCTGGAGGAGGATGACTACGAGCTCGACGAGAAGATGCGCACGGTCACGCTGACCGAGAAGGGTAACGAGCACGTGGAGGAGCTGCTCAAGAAAGAGGGGCTCATCAAGGACGACGGTTCGATGTACGACGTCGAGAACGTCACGCTCGTGCATCACGTCAACCAGGCGCTCAAGGCCCACACGCTGTTCCAGCGGGACCGCGATTATATCGTCAAGAATGGCCAGGTCGTCATCATCGACGAATTCACCGGCCGCATGATGGAGGGGCGCCGTTACTCCGAAGGATTGCACCAGGCGCTGGAAGCCAAGGAAGGGGTGAAGATCCAGCCGGAAAATGTCACGCTCGCTTCGATTACCTTCCAGAACTACTTCCGTCTTTATGACAAGCTCGCCGGCATGACGGGCACGGCGGTGACCGAGGCGGCCGAGTTCGCGGACATTTACGGTCTCGGTGTGACCGAGGTGCCGACGAACAAGCCGATGATCCGCGACGACCAGCACGACGAGGTCTACCGGACCTTCGAGGAAAAGATCAACGCGATCATCGAGGACATCAAGGACTGCCGCGAACGCGGCCAGCCCATGCTGGTCGGGACCACCTCGATCGAGAAGTCCGAGATGCTGTCCGCGCGGCTGAAGAAGCTGAAAATCCCGCACCAGGTCCTGAACGCGCGCTATCACGAGCAGGAGGCCTACATCATCGCGCAGGCCGGCGTGCCCGGCGCCGTGACAATCGCCACGAACATGGCCGGCCGCGGTACCGACATCCAGCTCGGCGGCAACCCGGAAATGCGCCTGCAGATGTGGCTGAACGAGCAGCGCGAAAAAGGCAAGGAGCCGAGCGAGGAGCAGATCGCGGCGCAGCGCGAGAAGATCTTCGCGGACGTGGAGGAAAAGAAGCAGAAGGCGCTGGAAGCCGGCGGCCTTTATGTCATAGGCACGGAGCGCCACGAATCTCGGCGAATCGACAATCAGTTGCGAGGCCGTTCGGGGCGTCAGGGCGACCCGGGCGCGTCGAAGTTCTACCTGTCGCTGGAAGATGACCTCATGCGCATCTTCGGTTCTGACCGCATGGACGGCATGCTGCAGCGGCTGGGCCTGGAAGAGGGCGAGGCGATCGTCCACCCGTGGATCAACAAGGCGCTGGAGCGCGCGCAGTCCAAGGTCGAGGCGCGCAACTTCGACGCCCGCAAGAACATCCTCAAATACGACGACGTGATGAACGACCAGCGCAAGGTCGTCTTCGAGCAGCGCATCGAGCTGATGCAGGAGGATGATCTGAGCGACACGGTCCGCGACATGCGTCATCAGGTGATCGACGATCTCGTGGCCAAGCACATTCCGGAAAAGGCCTATCCCGAGCAGTGGGATGTCGACGGCCTGAAGGACGAGATGCAGCGCATCTTCGGCCTGGACCTGCCGATCGCCGACTGGGCGGCCGAAGAGGGCATCGCCGACGAAGAAATCCGCGAACGGCTCATCAAGGAGGCCGACTCTGCAGCCGCCAAGAAGGTCGCGGAGATCGGCCCGGAGATGATGCGCCATATCGAGAAGGCGGTGCTGCTGCAGACCCTCGACAATATGTGGCGCGAGCATCTCGTGACGCTTGAGCATCTGCGCCAGGTCATCGGCCTGCGTGGCTTCGGTCAGCGCGATCCGCTCAACGAGTACAAGACCGAAGGCTTCGCGCTTTTCGAGACCATGCTGGCAAACCTGCGCGAGCAGGTCACCGGCCATCTGATGCATGTCAGCGTCGACTCGGCGCCTTCGGAGCAGGAACTGGAGATGGCTGAACTGCCCGAGATGAGCGCACACCACGTGGACCCGCTGACCGGCGAGGACGAATTCGAGCGCGAGCCGGAAATGGCCATGGAAGGGGCGGAACCCGCAGGGCCTGCCCGCGGCAAGCGCGGCAATGGCGGCACGCGCGCCCAGCCGATGCGTAACAAGCCGGCCGGCGTCGCACTCGATCCGAACGACCCGGCGACCTGGGGCAAGGTTTCGCGTAACGCACAGTGCCCGTGTGGCTCGGGCAAGAAGTACAAGCACTGTCACGGCAAGCTGAGCTGACGCGGCGGCTTCATTTGCGGCGGGAAACGTCGCTGACGAGACGGCCGGTGCGCGGCCGCGCTCGTTAAATGGGGCAAAGCCATCAAACGGGAGGAGAAACCGCCATGGATGTTCGCGCCGCCGTCGCCTTCGAGGCCGGAAAGCCGCTCGAAGTCACCACCGTCCAGCTCGAAGGCCCCAAGGAAGGCGAGGTGTTGGTCGAGGTCCACGCAACGGGTATCTGCCACACCGACGAGTTCACCCGCTCCGGTGCCGACCCGGAAGGGCTGTTCCCGGCGATTCTCGGCCATGAAGGCGCTGGCATCGTCGTGGACACCGGCCCCGGTGTGACCAGCGTAAAAAAGGGCGATCACGTCATCCCGCTCTACACGCCGGAATGCCGCGAGTGCGAATACTGCCTGAACCCCAAGACCAATCTGTGCCAGAAAATCCGCTCGACGCAGGGGCAGGGGCTGATGCCGGACGGCACTTCGCGATTCTCGCTCGATGGCAAGCCGCTGCACCACTACATGGGCACCTCGACCTTCTCGAATTACACCGTCCTGCCCGAGATCGCGGTTGCGAAAATCCGTGAGGACGCGCCATTCGACAAGGTCTGTTATGTCGGCTGCGGCGTGACCACCGGCATTGGTGCGGTCATCAACACGGCCAAGGTGGAGCCGGGCGCGAATTGCATCGTCTTCGGCCTGGGTGGCATCGGCCTGAACGTGATCCAGGGCCTGCGGCTGGTCGGGGCGAACATGATCGTCGGCGTCGACATCAACCCGGCCAAGAAGGAATGGGGTGAGCGCTTCGGCATGACCCATTTCGTGAACCCGAAAGAAGTCGAAGGCGATCTCGTGCCTTATCTGGTCAACCTGACAGGGGGCGGCGGCGACTACACCTTCGACTGCACCGGGAATGTCGATGTCATGCGCGCTGCGCTTGAGTCCGCGCACAAGGGCTGGGGCGAGAGCATCATCATCGGCGTGGCGCCAGCCGGTGCCGAGATTTCCACCCGGCCGTTCCAGCTCGTCACCGGTCGCGTCTGGAAAGGCACGGCCTTCGGCGGCGCGCGCGGGCGCACGGATGTGCCCAAGATCGTCGACTGGTACATGGACGGCAAGATCGAGATCGACCCGATGATCACCCAGACCATAGCACTGGATGACATCAACAAGGGGTTCGAATTGATGCATCACGGCGAGGGCATCCGCACCGTCGTCACCTTTTAGCCCGAAAGCCTCCAAGGGGGAGCATCATGGAGACCATCGGCGAACACCGCAGCTTTGCCGGCACGCAGTTCGTCTGCCAGCACCAATCGCAGAGCACCGGAACGCCGATGACCTTTGCAGCTTATGTGCCTGACAGCGCGCAAGACGCGCCCGCGCCGGTGCTGTTTTATCTCTCCGGGCTGACCTGCACGCATGCCAATGTGATGGAAAAGGGCGAGTACCGCCGCGCCGCGAGCGAGCATGGCGTGATCGTGATCTGTCCGGACACCAGCCCGCGCGGTGACGACGTGCCGGATGACGACGCCTACGATCTCGGCCAGGGCGCGGGCTTTTACGTCGATGCGACTGAAGCGCCCTGGTCACAGCATTTCCGCATGTGGCGCTATATCAGCGAGGAACTGCCCGCGCTGGTCGGCGACTCGTTCCCCGCGGACATGAGTCGTGCGGGCATTTTCGGCCATTCCATGGGCGGGCATGGGGCGCTCGTCGCCGGTCTGCGTCTGCCCGAGACGTTTCGCACCGTCTCCGCCTTCGCGCCGATCGTCGCCCCGTCGCGCGTGCCCTGGGGCGAAAAGGCGTTTTCCACTTATCTCGGCATGGATCAGGATGCCTGGCGCAAATACGACGCCGTGGCGCTGATCGAGGATGGCGCTAAGACCAGCGAAATCCTGGTGGACCAGGGCGAGGCGGACGTGTTTCTGGCCGAGCAGCTCCGCCCGGAACTGCTGGAAGAGGCCTGTGCGGCGGCGTCAATCCCGCTCACACTGCGCCGTCACGACGGTTTTGACCACTCCTATTACTTCATCTCAACCTTTATGGCCGATCATATCGCCTGGCACGCCGAACGCCTCGGCTGACCGCCTCAGCGGCCCTCTGCTTGCGCGAGCCCCCCGGCTCCGCTAAACCTGAGGGTTAACGGCGAAATCGGCGGGCCGAACCGCCGATGGGGGCATGATCCAACCCGGCGAGACACAATGGACAAGATTCGCGTGACCGGTGGCGTCCCGCTCAATGGCGCTATTCACATCAGCGGCGCAAAGAATGCGACGCTCCCGCTCATGATCGCCAGCCTGCTCACCTCGGACACCCTCACGCTCAAGAATGTGCCGAACCTTGCGGATGTCGCGAATCTCGCGCGTATCCTGCGCAATCACGGGGTCGACTCCGCGCTTGATGGCAAGCGCGCCAACGGCGCGCCGCAGCAGGGCGACACGCTGCACCTGACCGCCCGCGATATCGTGGATACGACGGCGCCCTATGACATGGTGCGCCGGATGCGCGCGAGCTTCTGGGTGCTCGGCCCACTTCTGGCGCGGTGTCGAGAGGCGCGTGTATCGCTCCCGGGTGGCTGTGCGATCGGTACGCGCCCCGTCGATCTGCATCTGGAAGGGTTGAAGGCACTCGGGGCGCAGATCGAGCTCGACGGGGGGTATGTCGTTGCCAAGGCGCCGGGCGGCTTGCAGGGCGGGCGCGTCACCTTCCCAAAGGTCTCTGTTGGCGCAACGCAGAACGTGCTGATGGCCGCGGCGCTGGCTAAAGGGGAAGTCGTCATTGAAAACGCGGCGATGGAGCCGGAAGTGAGCGATGTTGCCACGTGCCTGACCAAGATGGGCGCGCGGATCGAGGGCATCGGCAGCTCCACGCTGCACATCCAGGGCGTCGATTATCTCGAGGGCGCGGTGCATACCGTCCTGCCCGACCGGATCGAAACAGGCACCTACGCGATGGCCGTCGCGGCCACGGGCGGCGAGGTGATGCTGGAAGGCGCCCGCGCCGACCTGCTGGAAGCGCCGATCGGCGTGCTGCGCGAGGCTGGCGTCGAGGTGGACGTGACCAACTCCGGTATCCGGGTCGCGCGCAACGGCGCCGGGCTGGCGCCCGTTGATGTGGAAACCGAACCGTTCCCCGGCTTCCCCACCGATCTTCAGGCACAGTTCATGGCGCTGATGTGCAAGGCGGACGGCAGCTCGCATATCCGCGAGACGATCTTCGAGAACCGGTTCATGCACGTGCAGGAGCTGGCGCGGCTGGGTGCGCAGATCGACCTGGAAGGCGACACCGCCACGGTTCATGGCGTCAAGTCGCTGCGTGGCGCGGAGGTGATGGCGACTGACTTGCGTGCCTCGGTGTCGCTGGTAATCGCCGGACTGGTCGCCGAGGGCGACACGGAGATCAACCGCGTCTACCATCTCGACCGCGGCTTCGAGGAGTTGGAGCGCAAGCTGGGCGATTGCGGCGCGCAGGTCGAACGTCTCGCCGCTTGAGCGCGGGCTGCATTTCCGGCAGATTATCCTGCACGTGACGCAGCGCGCCCCTCATACACTGGCGCGCCAAGGGCGTTGGCCCCGTTTATTGCGCGACAGGATTCATCCATGACGGCACTGAAGCTGCATGCGCTGGATGAGGAGGACCTGCAGGTGATCTCCGCGCATCTGCAGGACGCCATCATGCGCGTGCAGGAAATGACCTATCTCCCGCGCCAGCAACGGTTTGCCGCGGTGCTCAATCGTTTCGACTGGCTGGACGCCGAGCGCGGCACTGGCAAGCAGGGACGATATCAGCGGCGCCAGTCCGCGCTGCGCTTCGATCGCGTGCTGGATGCCAAGATCCAGAACATCGACCGGCGGCGGAATGACGGTGTCTTCGAACTGCTGGCCATCCAGTTTCAACCCACCGACCCGCCCGGTGGCGAGGTGCTCCTGATCTTTGCCGGCGATGCCGCGATCCGGCTGACGGTCGAATGCATCGAAGCCGAGCTGCGCGACATGAGCGCGGCCTGGCGCGCGCGCAGAAAGCCTGAGCACGAGATCGACGATACGCCCGCCCAATCGGACCGTACCGATTGACCGCAACGCCGAAAGAGCTGAAATGCCCGTTTCCCTCAACACCGCCGACGCGGATTTCGCACGCCAGTTTGACGCCTTTCTCGCCGCGCGCCGTGAGGAAGAGGCCGACGTCTCCCAGACCGTCGCCCGGATCATCGCGGATGTGCGCGAACGCGGGGATGGCGCATTGGCCGAGCTGACGAAGCGTTTCGACGAAATCGATCTGGCCGCCGCCGGTATCCGCGTGAGCGATGCGGAGATGGCGACGGCCGTGGCCGAGGTCGCGCCGGAGACGATGGACGCTCTGAAGCTGGCGCGTGACCGGATCGAGGCATTTCACCGCCGTCAGCTTCCCAGCGACGATCGCTACACCGACGAGCAGGGCGCGGAGCTCGGCTGCAAATGGACGGCGGTCGACTCGGCGGGGCTTTACGTGCCGGGCGGGCAGGCGAGCTATCCAAGTTCGGTCCTGATGAACGCGGTACCGGCCAAAGTGGCGGGCGTGCCGCGGGTGGCGATGGTGGTGCCGACGCCGGCTGGCGTAATGAACCCGCTGGTGTTCGCCGCCGCGCAGCTTGCCGGCGTCGACGAGGTTTACCGCATCGGCGGCGCGCAGGCCGTCGCGGCGCTTGCTTTCGGCACGGAGACGGTTCAGCCGGTTGCCAAGATCGTCGGGCCGGGCAACGCCTATGTCGCCGAGGCCAAGCGGCAGGTGTTCGGGGTCGTCGGTATCGACTCCATCGCCGGGCCAAGCGAGGTGCTGATCGTTGCGGACAAGGACAACCGGCCGGACTGGATCGCCGCCGACCTGCTGGCGCAGGCCGAGCACGACGCCGCCGCGCAATCGATCCTCATCACCGATGACGGCGAACTGGCCGAGGCGGTCTCGCGTGAAGTCGAGAAGCAGCTTGCAACCCTGCCGCGCGGCAACATCGCCGGGGCAAGCTGGGAACGCTTCGGCGCGCTCATCACCGTTGCCGGGCTGGACGAGGCGCCGGACCTGGTCAACCGCCTCGCGCCGGAGCACCTCGAACTCGCCACCGCTGATCCCGAGGCGCTGATGAAAGACATCCGCAATGCCGGCGCGATCTTTCTGGGCCACTACACGCCCGAGGCCGTGGGCGATTATGTCGCCGGGCCGAACCACGTCCTGCCGACCTCGCGGACGGCGCGCTTCTCTTCGGGCTTAAGCGTTCTGGACTTCATGAAGCGTTCATCTATCCTGCGGCTGAGCGCAGATGCCTTGCGCGCATTGGGGCCTGCGGCGATGACGCTTGCGGACGCCGAGGGGCTGGATGCGCATGCGCGCTCGATCGAGATGCGCCTGAACCGCTGAACGCGGGAACCCGTGAGCCGGAGCCGATGACCGACGACCCCGAGACGCCCGAACGCCGCGATCGGCTCATCGACATCATGCTGGACGAAAAGTCCATCAGCCATAATTCCCCGGAGGTCCAGCACGAGCGCAAGGTGGCGATCTTCGACCTCTTGGAGGAAAACACCTTCATGCTGGCGAATGGCACGCCGGGGCCGTTTCGCCTGCATCTGGAGATCGTCGAGAACCGGCTGGCCTTTCACGTTGCGCAGGACGACGGCGCGCACGCCATGACCTTCCTGCTTTCGCTGTCGCCGTTCCGCAAGATCATCAAGGACTATTTCCTCGTCTGCGAGAGCTATTACGCCGCGATCAAGAGCGAGCCGCCCAGCCGCATCGAGGCGCTGGACATGGGCCGGCGCGGCTTGCACAACGAAGGCACCCAGCTCTTGCAGCAGCGGCTTCAGGGAAAGATCAGCGTGGATTTCGACACCGCCCGGCGGCTGTTCACGCTGATTTGCGCGCTGCACTGGAAGGGATGAGCCGTTGGACGCCCCGCCGCCCAGCGACAAGACGCCCAACCCCATGCCGGACCTGCCCGGCGCTGTGCTGTTCGCCTGCAACATGAACGCCGTGCGCTCGCCCATGGCCGCGGCGCTGTTCAAGCACTTGGCGCGCAGCCGGGTCTACGTCGAGTCCGCAGGCGTGCGCGCGGGCGAGACGGACCCCTTCGCCATCGCCGCGATGGAGGAGATCGGGCTGGACATCGCTGGCCACCGGCCGCATACCATCGCCGATCTGTTCGACACCTCCTTCGATGTGGTCATCACGCTCACGCCGGAGGCGCACCATCAGGCGCTGGAAATGACCCGCACGATGGCGGTGGAGGTGGAATATTGGCCGACGCTCGACCCGACGCTGACAGGCGGCAGCCGCGAGCAGATCATGGAGGCTTATCGCAGCTGCCGGGACTCGCTGTTGGAGCGCATTAAGGCGCGGTTCCCGTTCCCCGGCGCACCGCATGTGTGATGCCAAACGGCCTGCCGAGACGATGTCCGGACGCCGACTGCTAGCCCGCTTCTCGCGCCGCCCGGGCCGCCACGCCGTGCGGCTGAAAGGCTTCCTCCTTGAGACAATCCTGCAGCGCACGATAGCTCTTGACGCCTTCGCGCCGCAGCTCGCGCAGACAAGTCCAGCGGGCTCTGGGCGGGATGGTCACCCAGGGGGCTGAGACAATCCGGCGCGCGCGGCTTTCAAACTCCGCGCAGGCCGCATAGTCGGCTGCTGACGGGCAGACTTCCGACATGCTCCAGTCCGGCAGTTTCTGTGCCGTTGCGGGAGACGCCATAAGCGTCCCGAGGCAGAATGCGAAAATTGTTGCTCCTCTTCTCATCGCGTTCCCTCTTTGATGCGCTGGCCCATATGGCCGCAACATTGATTGCCGACCGCCAAGCTAAGGTTTTTTCGCCGATAAGCAAGCGCGTTCGGCGCAACACACTACGCCCCCTTTCTCGGCTGTCTGTCAGAGCCATGGGAGGACGCGAAGGCCGGCGTCAGACGGCAATATCATCGGGAATCTTCGCAGGGCTTCTGCGGGTGCCCTTGCTCAAGCCGGACCCCGTTTCGGTTTGCTGCCCTTCGCCGGTTCCCGGCGCGCTGCCAGCGTGGCTTACCGGCGCCGCGTTGGCCGTTTTCTCGGCGGCGCGTGCGAAGATCTCGCGGGTGGCTTCCAGATCGGGTGAATAGGGCATCATGCTGTCTGGAGTAAGCCCCATCCATTCGGCCTGCTCGTCGGGGGCGATGTCGGCGCCAAGGAAGATCATCTGCCAACCGAGGGCCTGCTTCTCCGAGACCAGCGTCCGGAGATCGGCCCAGCTATATTCAACCGAGGCGTTGTCCGCTCCATCGGACTGAATGCAGCAGACCACATTGATGGCCTCCGCCGGGCTGGGCATGGTGTCGAGTGCTTGCCCGGCAGGCAGGCTGTCCAGCAGGGTCGCCACGGCCATTATGGTCTTGCAGGCCGCATCGACAAGTGGCGTGCGTCCTTTCGGGAGAAACTCTTTCTGGCTCAGTGGCTCGACCTCGTGTATCGGGGCGCGCTGATAAATGGTATCTGCGCCGCGCCCATGGAACTGGACCATCGTGAACCGGATGTCCGCAGCATCGGATCGTTGCTGGAGGGCGGAAAGATAGCTGTTGAACCCCTCCAGATGGGTCGGTTTGAGGCGCGCCATCGATCCCGTGCGATCGAGCAGAAAGACCACGTAGGTTACGGCCATGTTTCTCCTTTGTGAGCTTGCACAGAATGCCACGCCTGCGACGGCGCGCGTTGCGCATCCGGACAGCCGTGCTTTACCCGCCGGCTCAAGGTCGTATTTCAGTCCTGGCGGCATCGCTGGTTCTTTTCTAACGTCCTTGCGCTAACCTGCGTTCCCGAGAACTGCTTTGACCGCTTGATTTTGGGGCGTGGCGCGCTCATTCTCGCGGCCTCGAATGCCGGTACGCAACGACGCTTTTACGGAGCCTGTGTCCAATCATGATCATGCCGAAGGACATCTCGTTGGCCGGTGCCAAGTCGCGCACGGGCGTCGCCAAGCCCGCGGAGGATGCAGTGACGCACCGTGCCGCGGACCTTACGGCGGCGCGGCGTCCGGGCGTGGAGCGCAAGCCCTTGGTGCTTGCCAGTGCTTCGCCGCGACGGCTTGCGCTGCTGGAGCAGATCGGCATCGAGCCCGACGCGCTGCGCCCGGCTTCCATCGACGAGACGCCGCGCAAGGGCGAGCGCCCGCGCACGCTGGCCCGTCGGCTGGCGCGCGAGAAAGCACGGGCGGCGCGATCGCGCCTGCACCGCGAACCGGAGCTGGCAGATGCCTGCGTTCTCGCGGCTGACACGGTCGTCGCGGTCGGCAACCGCGTGCTGATGAAGCCGGAATACCTGGACGAGGCGGCGGCAGCGTTGCAGCTTCTGTCCGGACGTTCGCACCGGGTCTATACCGCCGTGTGCTTCATCACGTCGGACGGCGCCATACGGATGCGCACGGTGGAGACACGCCTGCGCTTCAAGCGGCTGAGTTCGGAGGAGATGGAATCGTACCTTGCGAGCGGCGAGTGGCGCGGCAAGGCGGGGGGCTACGCGATCCAGGGCATCGCCGGGGCCTTCGTGCAGAAGATCGTCGGGTCCTATTCGGCAGTGGTCGGACTGCCGCTCAATGAAGTTGTGAGCCTGCTGGTCGGCGAGGGTATGCCGGTATATTTCGGCTGGCTCAACCGCGCCGAGATTGACCCTGCATGATGAGGGACGAAAAACATCGCACGCAGAAAGCGAGCAAGGCGAAATGCCCGGTCTGTGGCAAGCCGCGCGATCCGGAGTATCGCCCGTTCTGCTCGCGGCGCTGCGCGGACATTGACCTCGGGCGTTGGCTGTCGGAAGCCTACGCGATGCCGATGCCGGACAGTGAGGCGATCGGCGATCCGGACGAGCCGGAGCGCTGAGCGATGGGAAGGCCATGTCGAGTTCAGTCTATCCGGTAATACTGTGCGGCGGATCGGGCACCCGGCTATGGCCCCTGTCCCGCGCGCAGTATCCCAAGCAATTCATTCCGCTCATCGACGGCTCGGATGACAGCTTGTTGGTCGCGACGCTGCGCCGGCTGCATCCGGACAACGGCTTTCAGCCGCCGACGTTGCTGACGCATAACGACCATCGCTTCCTCCTGCGTGATGAGGTGCAAAGCGCCGGTATCCCGCCGCGCGAAATCCTGCTTGAGCCCGTTGCACGCAACACCGCGCCAGCGATCACGGCCGCGGCGCTGTCCATCACCGCGGACGACCCGGAGGCTGTGCTGGCAGTCATGCCCTCGGATCATTTGCTGGATGACGCGAACGCCTTCGCTGGAACGGTGAGACAGGCAGCGGCGATCGCGGCCGGGGCCCGGCTGATGCTGCTGGGCGTGACGCCGACCGAACCGAACACCGGCTACGGCTATATCCGAACCGGGGCGGCGCTGACCGGCGGCGCGTCGGAAGTTGCCGCCTTCGCCGAGAAGCCGGATGCCGAAACCGCTGCCCGGTATCTCAGCGAGGGCGGCTATCTCTGGAACAGCGGTATCTTCGTGCTGCCCGCAGCAGCGTTTCTGGAAGAGGTCGAGCGGCTGGCGCCGGAGATCATCGAGAATGCGCGGGCGGCTCTCGGGAACTCGGAACGCGATCTGGGCTTCCGCCGGCTGGCGGGCGAGGCTTATGCGCAGTGCCCGAATATCTCGGTTGACTATGCGGTTATGGAGAAGACCGCGCGGGCGGCGGTCATGCCGCTGGAGACCGGCTGGAGCGATGTCGGCTCATGGTCCTCGGTCTGGGCCGAAAGCGCGCATGACGCCAATGGCAACGCGGTGCACGGCGACGCCATGCTGATGGACACGCGCGGCAGCTATGTGCATTCAAACGGCGCGCTCGTCTCGACCATCGGCGTTGAGGACATGATCGTGGTCCACACGCCCGACGCCGCGCTCGTCGCCAAGCGCGACCGGGCACAGGATGTCGGCGAACTGGTCAAGCAGCTCCGCGCCGCGAACCGCCGCGAGCCGGAGCAGCACACGCGCTGCCACCGCCCTTGGGGGCACTTCGAGACGCTCAGTCTGGGCCCGCGTTTTCAGGTCAAGCTGCTGCACGTCAAGCCGGGCGGGCAGCTATCGCTGCAGATGCATCACCACCGCTCGGAGCACTGGGTCGTCGTGACGGGAACGGCCCGCGTGACCTGTGGCGACGAGACGCGCCTCGTCTGCGAGAACGAGTCGGTCTACATCTCCGCCACGCACTGGCACCGGCTTGAGAACCCCGGCAAGGTGCCGCTGGAAATCATCGAAGTGCAGATCGGCAGCTACCTCGGCGAGGACGACATCATCCGCAGCGACGACGTCTATCGCCGCGCCCCGCACGAAACGAAATAGCGCGCGTTTCCGAAGAGTGAGAGCCGGTTTTCGACCAAGAACGCGCGCCTGAATAGCCCCGCGCTAGGCCCGGACGTAATGGCCGGGTGCGTCTTCGATCGGTGGAAAGTCCGGCGCGCCCGGTTCGCGCGCAGAAACCTGTTCGCCGGCCTTCGCTGATAGCCACCGGTCAAAATCCGGCCACCACGAACCGGGCACCTCTTCCGCCGCGGCGATCCAGTCTTCCAGCGTTTCATAATCCCGGATGCTCGGCCCCGGGCTGTCGTCGCCACCCGCCCAGTGCATGTATTTCTCCTTGTAGGGCGGGTTAACGACGCCGGCGATATGACCGGATCCGGCTAGCACGAAGCGCACCGGTCCCCCGAACAGCTTGGACCCGATGAAAACCGAGTCAGGCGGGGCGATGTGGTCCTCGCGCGTGGCGATCTCGAAGATCGGGATCTTCACCTTCGACAGGTCGAGACGCTGTCCGCCCAATTCCATCTCGCCGCGCGCCAGCTTGTTGCGATGGTAGAATTCGCGCAGATAGAAGCTGTGGTTGGCGCGCGTCATGCGGGTTGAGTCGGAGTTCCAGTAGAGCAGGTCGAAGGGGAACGGCTCCTTGCCCAGCAGATAGTTGTTCACAACATACGGCCAGATCAGGTCGCGCGGGCGCAGCATGTTGAACACGGTTGCCATGCGCGAGCCGTCCAGATAGCCGGTCTGCTCCATCATCTTCTCGATTGCGTCGAGTTGCGGCTCGTCGATGAAGACCAGCAGATCGCCTGCCTTCGAGAAATCGGCCTGCGCCGCCAGGAAGCCCGCGGCCGGGAACCGGTCGTCGCCGCGCGCGGCGTTATAGGCCAGCGTCGTGGCAAGCAGCGTGCCGCCGACGCAATAGCCGATGGGGATGACGTGCTCGCTCGCGCAGATCTGCCGTACGACGTCGCTTGCGGTGAGCACGCCTTCGCGCATGTAGTCCTCGAAGGTCTTGTCAGCGAGTTCCGGACCAGGGTTGACCCAGGACACCATGAAGACCGTATAGCCCTGGTCCACGAGGTATTTGACGAAGGACTTCTTCGCCACGAGGTCGAGGATGTAGAACTTGTTGATCCACGGCGGGATAATCATCACCGGCGTTTCGTGGACCGTCTCCGTACTCGGGGAATACTGGATGAGCTGGATCAGCTCGTTTTGGAAGACGACCTTGCCCGGCGTGACCGCCAGGTTTTCGCCGACCTTGAACGCGCTCATGTCGGTCTGGCGGATCTTGAGCAGGTCGCCGGAACTCTCGAGGTCCGCCAGCAGGTTATTCATCCCCTCGACCAGGTTTTCAGCGTTGGAGGTGAGCGTGGTGCGAATTACCTCCGGGTTTGTGAAGGGGAAGTTCGACGGCGACAGCGCGGTGGTAATCTGCTCCAGGTAGAACTGGGCGCGTTTCTTCTTGCGCTCCTCCACGCCATCGGCCTTCTCGACGAGTTCCTCAGCCCAGTGCGAGGTCAGCAGATACGCCTGCTTGAGGAAATCGAACAGCGGATTTTCTTCCCACTCGGGATCGGCGAAGCGCCGGTCGCTCTTGTCCGGCTTGGCCACCGGCTCGACCTCATGCCCGAGAAACCGCTGATAGGTCCTGCCCCATAACTCGACAAAATCGCCGGCCAGCCTGGCTTGCTCCTGGGTGAACTTTTCCGGCTCGCTCAGCCAGTATTTCATGATCTCCGACAGCGCATGGCTCGCTTCGCTGGCCTCGCTCGGGGCGCTGTAAGGTCCGTAGACCAACTTGCGCTCATCAAGCATGCGCGCGAGTGCTTCCATTCCCCGGTCAATGGCCGTGACGAGATTGCGCGAGAACTGATCCGGGACCGTTGCCGGGAGCTGTTTGTCATCGGTTTCGCTTCCGGTCTCGCCCTTGGTGCCGTCCGCCATAATTTTCCCCAATGAATCGTGTCCGAATGAATTGGATAACGCGTTGCATATAGGCTTTCCGCAGTGCAGCGAAAAGCATGCCATGTCGGCAACCGCAAGTGCCGTCCAGGGATTGACCACAACCCGGCTCGGCATTCCGACATAAGTATTGCGGTTGCAGCGCGGCTGTGGAATTTTGCACGCAAAGCCTCCGGTGGTGTGCGTTGATCGCATAACAACGGCCAAAACGGAACCGGCGATGAGGGATAAATCAGCACTGAAGGGAGCCGCCACGGCGGCAATCGCGGTCTTGATGCTGGCAGGCTGTTCCAGCGTCAGCGAAATTCCCTATCCAGAACTGGCAGAGATTACGCCCGCGGAGGACCCGAGCCTGTCGCCTGAAGAGCGGGCGGCCATGATCGAGGATCTGAAGCAGGATCAGCAGACGCACAAGGCCGCCGCTACGGCGGCAATCGAAAAACGCTGACGGCGCGGCGGGCCAGACCGCCTCAAGATAATCCGAACCAATGCGCCGCCGCCGGCGCGGAGCAAATGCGTTTTTCCAGGGAGCGAGACCCCGATGGATATGGATTTTCACCGAATCAAGCGGCTTCCCCCCTATGTTTTCGAGCAGGTCAATACGCTCAAGGCAGAAGCCCGCGCCCGGGGCGAGGACATTATCGACTTCGGCATGGGCAACCCCGACATGCCCACGCCGCAGCATATTGTCGACAAGCTCGTCGAGACGGTGCAGAAGCCGCGCACGACTCGTTATTCGGCCTCGCGCGGCATTCCGGGGCTGCGGCGCGCCCAGGCCGCGTATTACGAACGGCGCTTCGGCGTGAAGCTCGACCCGGACACACAGGTGATCGCCACGCTCGGCTCCAAGGAAGGCTTCGCCAACATGGCGCAGGCCATCACCGCGCCGGGCGATGTGATCCTCGTGCCCAACCCGACCTATCCGATCCACGAGTTCGGCTTCATCATCTCCGGGGCGGCAATCCGCCATGTCCCGGCCTCGGCAGATGATGAATTCCTCGTGCATGTCGACCGCGCACTGCGCCACAGCGTGCCCAAACCGACGGCTCTGGTGCTCAATTTCCCGGCAAATCCGACCGCCGTCGTCGCCGACCGCGACTTCTACCGCGAGGTGGTCAACTACGCGCGCAAGAATGACCTGATCCTGCTGTCCGATCTGGCCTATTCGGAGATCTTCTTCGACATCGACCCACCGCCCTCGATCCTTGAAATCGAGGGAGCGATGGATGTGGCGGTGGAGTTCACCTCGCTGTCCAAGACCTATGCCATGCCCGGCTGGCGCATGGGGTTTGCCGTCGGCAATGAGCGGCTCATCAAGGCCCTCGGGCGTGTGAAGTCGTATCTCGACTATGGCGCGTTCACGCCGATTCAGGTCGCTGCGACGGCCGCACTGAACGGCCCGCAGGACTGCGTCGAGGAAATTCGTCAGGTCTACAAGGCGCGGCGCGATTGCCTCGTCGAGGCTTTTGGCCGCGCCGGCTGGCAGGTGCCTGCGCCGCCGGCGACGATGTTCGCCTGGGCCAAGGTGCCGGAACAGATGCGCGGCATGGCCTCTCTGGACTTCGCGAAGCTGCTGCTGGAAAAGGCTGGCGTCGCGGTCTCGCCAGGCGTTGGCTTCGGCGAGTACGGCGAGGGCTATGTGCGCATCGCGCTCGTGGAGAACGAGCAGCGCATCCGTCAGGCCGCGCGGAATATCAAGCGCTTTCTCGCGGAGTCGGACGAGACGCTGCACAACGTCATCCCGCTGGCCTCCTCGCAGGGCCGCTAGGCTGCTGCGCGCTGACGGGCTTGTCACGAGTGCACTCCGGCGGCTAAGACGGGGTTGATCCACAAGCCCGAACCTGTCTGGAGCTGTCATGCCGAAACCCTTGAGACTCGGCGTCGCGGGCGTCGGCACCGTCGGCGTCGGCGTGCTCACCATGCTGCGCGCCCATGCCGAGCGCCTTGCCACGCGCTGCGGCCGGGACGTTCAGGTCACTGCCGTGTCCGCGCGCGACCGGGAGAAGCGCCGCGGTGTCGACCTCTCCCCCTTCGAGTGGTTCGACGACCCGCGCGATCTGGCGCGCAGCCGCGACATCGACGTGTTCATCGAGTTGATCGGCGGGGCGGGCGATCCGGCCTATAGCGCAGTCGAGGCGGCGCTTGATGCCGGCAAGCATGTCGTCACGGCCAATAAAGCGCTGTTGGCGCATCACGGGGTCGCGCTGGCGGAGCTGGCCGAGGCGCGGGACGTCGCCCTGAAATTCGAGGCGGCGGTCGCCGGCGGCATCCCGGTGGTCAAGGTGCTGCGCGAGAGCCTTTTGGGCAACGAGGTCGCCCGCGTCTACGGCATCCTGAACGGCACCAGCAACTATATCCTCACGCGGATGCAGCACGAGGGGCGCGCATTCGACGAGGTGCTTTCGGAGGCCCAGGCGGCGGGCTATGCAGAGGCCGATCCAACCTTCGACATCGGCGGGCAGGACGCCGCGCACAAGCTGGCGATCCTCACCAGCCTGGCCTTCGGGACGCAGATTTCCTACGACAGCATCTATCTCGAGGGCATCGAGCAGATCGACGATGTCGATATCCGCTCGGCGGACCGGCTTGGGTACCGGATCAAGCTGCTCGGCGTGGCGATGAAAACCGAAAGCGGCATCGAGCAGCGCGTTCACCCGACCATGGTGCCCAAGCACACGGCGATCGCCGAAGTCGACGGCGTGACCAACGCCATCACCATCGAGGGCGATTTCGTCGGCGATATCATGCTGGTGGGGCCAGGCGCGGGCGCAGGCCCGACGGCTTCGGCAGTGGTCAGCGACATCACCGACATCGCGCGCGGTGTTGACGGCGCGCCGTTCATCGTGCCCGCTTCAAAGCTGGCGCTTTACGAGCGGGCGCAGATGCGCGCGCATGAGGGCGGCTACTATATCCGGCTGTCAGTCTATGACAGGCCGGGCGCGTTCGCCGCAATCGCGAGGCGGATGGCCGAGCAGGAGATCTCGCTGAAGAGCATCGTCCAGAGCCCTGAGGAGGGTGACGTCGCGCAAGGGGAAGAGGGCAGCGGCGCGCCGGTGCCGGTGGTGATGATCACGCACCGCACGACCGAGGCGGCGATCCGCCGGGCCTTCGACGCCATCGAGGGTGATCGCCACATCGACCGCCCGCCCAAGATGATCCGCATCGAGGGGATGTAGCCCCCTCTATGCCGTCTGCTTGCGGTCCTCGCGAATCATGTCGGAAGCCTTCTCAGCGATCATGATCGTGGGCGCGTTGGTGTTGCCGGAGGTGATGACCGGCATGATCGATGCGTCCACCACGCGCAGCCGGTCCAGCCCGCGCACGCGCAGGCGCTCATCCACCACGGCCATCGGGTCCGGCCCCATCTTGCAGGTCCCGACGGGGTGATAGATCGTTTGAGAGATCTGGCGCGCGGCGTCCAGCAGTTCCTGGTCGCTCTGCGCCGCTTCGCCCGGCAAGGTCTCGCGGACAACGAAGGGCTGCATGGCTTCGGCGCCCGCCAGATCGCGGCCCACGCGCATCCCCGCCACCGCCGTCTCCCGGTCATGCTGCGTGGCCAGGTAGTTCGGGTGGATGGCCGGGTAGGCCGTCGGGTCGGGTGATCGCACCGCGATATGCCCGCGGCTTTCCGGCCGAAGCTGGCAGACCGAAAGCGTCACGCCGGAATAGGGGTGCATCTCGATCCCCGGCTTGTCGGCGCTCAAGGGCTGGAAGTGGAACTGGATGTCCGGCGTTTCCAGCTCGGGCCGCGTACGCGCGAAGATGCAGACCTGGCTCGCACCCATCGCCATCGCGCCGCGCCGGAGCAACACGTATTGCAGCCCGATGCGCATGCGCAGGAAGAAGTTGTTGATCTCGTCGTTCAGCGTCGGCTCGCTGACCTCGTAGACCATGCGGATTTGCAGGTGGTCCTGGAGGTTCTGCCCGACGCCGGGCATCTCGTGCGCAACGTCAATTCCGGCGGCGCGCAGGGTCTCGCCCGGCCCGACGCCCGAAAGCTGCAGGATTTGCGGCGAACCGATCGCACCGGCGCTCAGGATCACTTCGCCGCCGGGGCGCAGGCGCGCCTCGCGCGGCTGCCCTCGCTGGAAAAAGGCGAGACCGGAGACGCGGCGGGGCTCATCCGGATCGAACAGCAAATGCCGCGCATGGGCGTGCGTGATCACAGTGAGGTTCTTGCGCTTGCGGGCCGGGCGCAGATAGCCGACGGCCGTGGAGCAGCGCCAGCCATTGCGCGCCGTCAGCTGGAAATAGCCGGCCCCTTCCTGTGTTGCGCCGTTAACGTCGTTGTTGCGGGGGATGCCGATCTCTTCGGCCGCGTCGATCAGGGCGTGGCAAACCGGACGGTGAACGCGCATGTTGGACACGGAGATCGGCCCGCCGACGCCGTGATAGTCGTCCTCGCCGTTCTCCTGGTCCTCGGCGCGTTTGAAATAGGGCAAGACATCGGCATAGGACCACCCCGCGTTGCCGAGCTGGCGCCAGTGGTCATAGTCCTGCGCCTGGCCGCGGATATAGAGCAGGCCGTTGATCGAACTGGAGCCGCCCAGCGTCTTCCCGCGCGGCCATTCCAGCGATCTCCCGTTCAGGCCGGGATCCGGCTCGGTCTTATAGCACCAATCCGTTTGGGGATTGTGCATGGTCTTGAAGTAGCCGACCGGCACATGAATCCACGGATTGCTGTCCTTCCCGCCCGCTTCGAGCAGCAGAACCCGGCACTTGCCATTCTCTGTCAGTCGATTGGCCAGCACGCACCCCGCGGAGCCGGCGCCGACGATAATGTAATCGTATTCCATCCCTGCTTTATCTTTGTTGGACCGGGGTTCGGTCGGCGGCGTTAATTCCGCTTGAATCGCTTTTTGGCTTGGCATAAAAATGAGACTGTCAGTATCAAAATTATAACACCCCCGCCCGGACGGGCAATCAGAAACTTGGGAGGAAACCCGTGAAGACAATCTCTGAAAAGCTCCAGGGCATCTCGCGCCGCGACCTGCTCCGCCTGACAAAGCAGTTCGGCATCACCTCGACGATGCTCGCGGCCGGCAGCCTGACCGGGGCCGTCACGTTCTCGCGCCTTGCCGAGGCGGCCAACTCGACCTACGAAAAGCGCTTCAAGACGCCGGCCAAATATGAGTGGAAGTTCGGCGCGGCTGGCTTCAACGAGCAGAACCTGCTGATCGAGCGCGCGGGCTGCCTGCAGTTCGTCCGCGACCTGGAAGAGCGCACGGATGGTGCCATCCGCATCGAGTTCATTGGTTCCAATCAGATCTGCGGCCAGCTCGACTGTGTGAAGAAGACCCAGCAGGGCATCACTGACGTGTTCTCCGCCTCCACCCAGAACTCGGCGGGCGGCGCGCCGTATTACAACGTGCTTGACTATGCCTACATGTTCCCGAGCCGGGCGTCGCAGTACTACTTCCTCTATCACCCGGGCAGCCAGAAGGTGCTTCGCGATCCGTTGCGCGAGCGTCACGGCATCCACTTCCTGTTCAGCCACGCGGAACTGCGCGGCATCCAGCTCGGCCTGAAGTGGAAGGATAAGCCGCTGGTCACGAGCGTGAAGGACCTCGCGGGCACGAAGAACCGTGTGACCGGCACTCAGCTCGGCCGCATCGCCATGGAGCTGATGGACCTCAACCCGACGCCGATTGCCTGGGAAGAGACGCTGGACGGCCTCAAGCAGGGCCTGATCGACGGCGCGGAAACCTGGGCTGCGGCCGTGGCCTACGCCAACATGTCGCCGGTGGTGTCCCAGTGCGTGAACCTGGGCTTCTTCTGCGGCACGGAGCATACCGCGATGAGCGCCTCGAAGTTCGACGAGCTGCCGGGCAACCTCCAGGACGCGGTCATGGAATCGGCCTATCTTGCGCAGGTCTACGTCCAGCACGCCAACGAGGCGTCGCTTGTCAACACGGTCGGCTTCTCCGATCCGCAGCTGCCCGACACGCTGTTCGCCAAGAACAACACGCGGGTGGCGATGCTCACCGATGAAGCCCGCCGCGAAGCCGAAGAGATGTGCTCGCCCGAGTTCAATCCGGAGCCGTGGGCACAATGGCGCGAGCGGCTCGACAACTGGGCCGGCGGCATGGACACCTACAAGTTCATCTACGACATCGCACGCGAAATCCCCAAGGATACGCTGGCGGAGAATGTCGAGCCACGTCGTTGGTGGCTCTCGGCTTAAAGTCCCAAAGCGGAGCCGGTGGGAGGGGCTCCGTCGCGGGCGCCTCCCCCTTCCATGACCCAACTTGTCTCAAGATAGCCGCTGCGACTTGCGGCGCCGCGCCAGGAGTGATCCGCGCGACGAGGGGCATCGCTCATGTTCGTTCTCAGATGGCTCGATAACAACGCCGAAAAGACCATCATCCTCATCAGCTACGTGGTGATGGCGGGGATCATCTTCGTTGAGGTCATCCGCCGGTTCGTCTTCAACGAGCAGGCGCCCTGGAGCAGCACGATCCCGGTCTATCTGTTCCTGTGGGTGGTGTGGGCCGGCTGCGCGCAGAACGTCAAGCTGCGCACGCATCTGCGCTTCGAGGAGTTCCGCTCCCGGTTCGGCTATACCGGCCAGTTCGCCTGCCTGATGCTGGATGCGGTCCTGTGGATCGTCTTCTCGCTGATCGTCATCTACTACACGGCCGAACAGGTTCAGCTCAGCCGGCAGAACTTCGCGATCGTGCCCGGCACCAACGACACCATGCAGTGGTGGTTCTACCTGGCGACGCCGGTGTGCTTCTCGCTTCTCATCATCCGCGTCCTCCAGAATGTCTGGCGCGACATTGCCTGTTATCGCCAGCGGCAGCCCTTCAACCTGCCCAGCAACATCATGGCCGATTGAGGGGGCGAAGATGGACGAAGGAACGCTGATCCTGCTGGTTTCGCTGGGCGTGATGGGCCTGTTTCTCCTGGGCGTGCCGATCTTTCTCGTCATCGGCTTCTGGGTGATCGGCGTCAGCCTGGTGATCGACTTCACGCTCGCCAATCTCGGCGTGACGCTTTACGAGGGGCTCAACTTTTTCGGGCTGCTGGCCCTGCCGCTGTTCATTCTGACCGGCGACCTCATCAACGGCGCCGGGATCGCCAAGCGATTATCGGATTTCGCCTATTCGGTGCTAGGCTGGCTCCGCGGCGGGCTGGCGATGGCCGCGCTGGGCGCGTGCGGCATGTTCGCGGCGATCTCCGGTTCGAACTCGGCGACGACTGCCGCGATCGGTTCGATCATGCACCCGGAGATGACCAAGGCCGGCTATGACAAGAATTTTGCAGCGGCGACGGTGGCCGCTGGCGGCACGGTCGGCATCATCATTCCGCCGAGCATCATCTTCATCGTCTACGGCTTCCTGATGAACCTGTCGATCAGCGACCTGTTCATCGCCGGCCTGTTACCCGGCGCGCTGATGGTGATCGCGATGCAGCTTGCCACCTGGTACGTCTGCCACCGCAACGGGTGGGGCCAGCTCGTGCCGATCTATCCCAAGCGCATCATCAAGACCGCGCTGAGCGCCTGGCTCGGCTTCTTCGCGATCGGCCTCGTGCTGTGGGGCATCTACACAGGTGCGTTCTCGCCGACGGAGGCAGCGGGCGTCACGGCAGGCTTCTGCATGATCGCCGGGCTGCTGAGCTTCCCGATCCACCGCTACCTGATCTCGCCGCGGCAGAAGGCGCGCACGGCGGGCCTGAACGATCTCGAAGCCGACCTTGAGGCGATTGATAACCGCAGCTTCGCCGGCAGTCTGATCGTCGAGGGCTTCAGCCCGGCCCGGCTGCCCCGGCTGATCCTTCGCTCGGGGCAGATCACCGGCCTGCTCGCGCCGCTGATCGCCGTTTCGGTCGTCATGCAGCAGATCCTTACGCTGCTGGGCGCCGAAGCGTTCGTCACCGGGCTGATCAACCAGCTCGGCGGGTTCTATCCGGTCCTGTTCGCGTGCATGATTATCGTCATGGTCGTCGGCACGCTGCTCGAAAGCCTGCCGGTGACGATCATTCTTGCGCCGATCCTGGCACCGATCGCGGCGGGCATCGGCGTCGATCCAGTGCACTTCTCGGTGATCTTCCTCGTGGGTGCAGCGATCGGCTTCGTCACGCCGCCTTACGGGCTCAACCTCTATGTTGCCAGCGGCATCACGGGCATCCCGTATTTCCAGATCGTGCGGCACATCCTGCCGTTCCTGTTGGCCCTGATAATTGCATGGCTGATCATCGCGCTGGTTCCACAGCTATCGCTGGGGTTGCTGGCGCATGAAGGTGCGGGCGTGTTTCAATAGGTGAGACCGATGGGACCGGCCAAGACACTGGTCAGCGCAACCGGAGCGGATATGGACCGAACGCCCGAAAAGGACGGGGAGCACGTGCCGACCGGCGTGCGTTCGCTCTACATTCTGGAGGCGCTCGCCAGGGCCGGGACGCCTTTGACGCCCACCGACATCAACGAGACGCTTGGCCTGCCGAAGCCGACCATTCACCGCCTGTGCAAGCGGTTGGAGCATGAGGGCTTTCTGGAGAAGGACCTCGACGGTCGCCGCTACCTGCCCGGCAAGCGCCTGCGCACAGTGGCGCGGGACGTGCTCGGCTTCAACCGCTTTCTGCAGGCGCGGCAGGCCGTGCTGAGGCGACTGTCCGAGCGGGTCGGGGAGACCTGCAATATCACCCTGCCGGAAGAAGGCGGCATGGTCTATCTGGAGCGCATCGAGACGCGCTGGCCGCTGCGCGTTCAGCTTCCCGTCGGCTCGCTGGTCCCGTTTCACTGCACGGCGAGCGGCAAGCTGTATTTGTCCAGCCTGCCGCCGGCACGGCGCGAAAACCTCGTGCGCACGCTCGACCTGACAGCACATGCGCCCAACACGATCACCGATCCCGAGGAGCTGCTGACCGCGCTCGAGGCCGTCGCGCAGACGGAGATAGGTACCGACAAGGAGGAATTCGTCGAGGGCATGGTGGCGGTCGCCGTACCGATCCTTGATGACAGCGAGCGGCTTGTGGCCACGCTCGCCATGCACGGGCCGACGCAGCGGATGAGCCTGGATGACGCCCTGGCCTTGATCGACCCGCTGCGCGAAGCCGCCAGCGAACTGTGCGGGTTGATGCCGGCGGATGATGCTGATCGCGGTCACGGCTCAGCGGCATAAGCAAAGGCAGTGTTCAGCGGTACGGAGAAGGACGCGACACGAGAAAATGAACACATTTTCATTTTTGGCTGCACGGGCGTAAACGCCGTGCTATAACCAGCCGAAATGTCCGAGCGTGGCACATGGGGATGGGCCGTTCGGATGTGCGGCACCGGGCCATCAGTCCCGAAACGATCGAGGAACGTGTAAAGGCAGGATAAAGGACTTTTTTCATGACACGTATGACCCCGAGCGAAGCATTTGTCGAAACTCTGGCGGCCAATGGCGTGACCGAAGTGTTCGGCATCGTCGGCTCCGCCTGCATGGACGCGCTGGACCTTTTCCCGGCCGCGGGCATCCGCTACATCCCGACCGTGCATGAGCAGGGCGCGGGCCACATGGCCGATGGCTATGCCCGCGTCAGCGGCCGTCACGGCGTGTGCATGGCCCAGAACGGTCCGGGCATCACCAACTTCGTCACCGCCATCGCGGCGGCCTACTGGGCACACACGCCGGTCGTCTGCATCACGCCAGAAGCGGGCTCCATGGGCATGGGGCTTGGCGGCTTCCAGGAGACGAACCAGCTTCCGATCTTTTCCGAGATCACCAAGTACCAGGGCCATGTGAATCACCCCGCGCGCATGGCGGAGATCACCGGCCGCTGCTTTGACCGCTCAATGCTCAAGATGGGTCCGGCGCAGCTCAATATTCCGCGGGACTTCTTCTACGGCGAAGCGGATTACGAGATCCCCGAACCGATCCGTGTCGAGCGCGGTCCCGGCGGCAGGGAGAGCCTGGAAAAAGCCGCACAGCTTCTGGCCAAGGCGAAGTTCCCGGTCATCCTGTCGGGCGGCGGCGTCATCAACGCCGAAGGCGTCGAAGCCTGCATCCATCTGGCCGAGCATCTGAACGCGCCGGTCGTGACCAGCTATCTGCACAACGACGCCTTCCCGGCAAGCCACCCGCTATGGGCCGGCCCGCTCGGCTATCAGGGGTCCAAGGCCGGCATGAAGCTGATCGCGCAGGCCGACGTTGTGCTTGCGTTGGGCAGCCGCCTTGGCCCGTTCGGCACGCTGCCGCAGCACGGCCTCGACTACTGGCCGAAAGACGCGGAGATCATCCAGGTCGACGCGGACCCCGAAATGCTGGGGCTGGTCAAGAAGATTTCCGTGGGGATCAACGGCGACGCGAAGGCCGCGGCCGAGGCGCTCTACGAGGGCCTGCAGAACCGCGAGCTTGCCTGCCGCACGAATGAGGCGGAGCGCCTGGCCACGATCAAGGCTGAGAAAGAGGCCTGGGAAGAAGAGCTTTCCAACTGGAAGCATGAAACCGACCCCTACAGCCTCGATATGATCAAGGCCGAGCCGGACATGATGCATCCGCGCGAGATGCTGCGCGAGTTGGAAAAAGCCATGCCGGCGGATGCGGTCGTTTCCACCGACATCGGCAACATCTGCTCGGTGGCGAACAGTTATCTCCGCTTTGACCGCCCGCGCTCGATGCTGGCGGCGATGAGCTTCGGCAACTGTGGTTACGCCTTCCCGGTGGCCATCGGCGCGAAGGTCGCGCAGCCGGAGCGTCCGGCGGTCGCCTATGTCGGCGAGGGCGCCTGGGGCATGAGCTTCGGCGAGATCCTCACCTGCGTGCGTGAGAACATCCCGGTCACCGCGGTGGTGTTCAACAACCGCCAGTGGGGTGCGGAGAAGAAGAACCAGGTCGACTTCTATAACCGCCGCTTCCAGGGCACCAATCTGGAGAACCCGAGCTTCGCCGAAATCGCCAAGACCATGGGCGCCGACGGCCACCGTATCGAGAAGCTTGGCGATGTCGGCCCGGCGCTGCGCGCGGCCTGCGAGGCCCAGAAGGATGGCAAGACCACCGTCCTGGAAGTCATGGTCAGCCGCGAGCTGGGCGATCCGTTCCGTCGCGACGCCCTCAAGAAGCCTGTGCGCTACCTCGACAAGTACAAGGCTTACGCGTAAAAAAGCCTTAACCATTCAAGATGCGCGCCCGCCGTCCCCCGCGGATGGCGGGCGCTTCCATACGTCCGCCAGCAGGCTGGAGCCACTCGCATGAAGCCTTTCGACGATCTTCTTGAACGCGCGCGCGCCAACCCGAAGCATATCGTCCTGGCAGAGGGCGAAGACCCACGCATTGTGCAAGGGGCTGTTCGTGCGGTGCGCGAGGGGCTCGCGCGAGTCACGCTTCTCGGCGATGAATCGACCGTACGCGAGGCGATCGCTGCCGAAGGCGGCGATGGTCTGGGCATCCAGGTGGTCGATCCGGCCAAGTCACCGGATTTCGACAATTTCGCCGAACTGTTCTGCGAGATGCGCCGGCACAAGGGGATGGACCCGGAGTCGGCCCGCGCGACGATGCGTCAGCCGCTTTACTTCGCCAACATGATGGTGCGCGGTGGTCAGGCCGATGGCACCATCGCGGGCGCGGCTAACACGACCGCCGATACCGTGCGCGCGGCCATTCAGGTCATCGGCGTGGGCAAGCGCTATGACATGGTCTCAAGCTTCTTCATCATGATGCTGTGCGAGCCGCACCACGAGTCGCCGCGCGGCGCGGTGATCTTTGCCGACTGCGCCCTGGTGGTGGCGCCGGACGCCGCCCAGCTCGCCCAGATCGCCCAGGCCTCGGCCGACAGCGCGGCGGAACTTCTGGGCATGGATCCGCGCGTGGCGATGCTGTCCTTCTCCACACGGGGCAGCGCGGCGCATGAACTGGTCGACAAGGTCAGCCAGGCAACAGAGATGGTCCGTGCCGCGAGGCCGGACCTGGTCGTGGACGGCGACATCCAGCTCGACGCGGCGCTTGTGCCTGAGATCAATGCCAGCAAGGCGCCCGGCTCGCCGCTTGAAGGCCGGGCCAACGTGTTTGTCTTTCCCGGGCTGGAAGCCGGCAATATCGGCTACAAGCTCTCCGAGCGGCTTGGCGGCGCCAAGGCGATCGGCCCCATCCTGCAGGGCCTTGCCCGCCCTGCCAACGACCTCTCGCGCGGCTGCTCCGCCGAAGATGTCTACCGCCTCATCGCGGTGACGGTGGTCCAGGCGCAGGCAGCCGACAAGACGGCCTAAGACCACAGTTTCCTTTCGGAAAATCGAAGTTCGTCATCCGGGCGGCGCGTCGCGCGCACGCTGGCGATAGCGCGCGACTTCCCGCGCATGGCGGCCTGGATCGGCGTTGCGCCTGCGCGCACGATGGTGCAGAATGCGCAAGTCTGCACTTTGTGCGTAAGGAATGCATAATTATGCAGGATTACGGAGATGCGCTCTGGCTGGCGCTCGGGCTGCTGGTCTCGGGCGACCCTGAGCTGCTGGAGATCATCGCGCTTTCCCTCCGCGTCAGCCTCAGCGCCATGGTGATCGCGTGCATCATCGGCTTCCCGCTCGGCGCGATCGTTGCGATCAGCCGCTTTCCCGGGCGGGGCGCCGTGCTGGTGCTTATGAACACGCTGATGGGGCTGCCGCCGGTCGTGGTGGGTCTGGTGGTCTATCTGGCGCTGTCGAACGCGGGGCCGTTCGGCTGGCTTCAGCTTCTCTATACGCCCACCGCGATGATCATCGCGCAGACCATCCTCATTACGCCCATCATCGCGGCGTTGTCGCGCCAGGTGATGGAGGACCTGCACAACGAATATGCCGAGCAGTTCCGTTCGCTCGTCGTGCCCCGGTTCACGGCGATGGGCGCGCTGATCTGGGATGCCCGGATTTCACTGCTGACGGTCGCGCTCGCAGGCTTCGGCCGCGCCACGGCGGAGGTGGGCGCCGTCATCGTCGTCGGCGGCAACATCAAGCATCTGACGCGCGTCATGACCACCACGATCGCGCTCGAAACCCAAAAGGGCGAGCTGGCGCTCGCGCTCGCGCTGGGGGCTGTGCTGATGCTCATCGCCATCACCGTCAACGCGCTCGTCATGTCGCTGCGCGCAACCGCGTCGAGGCCCGCCTATGCTTGAGGCGCAACGCTTTGAGGCCGATGTCGCGCGGCTCGCTGATGCCGCGCCGGGGCAGGCGCTGTGCCACGCCAGCGACCTGACTTTCACGATCGACGGCAAGACCCTCGTCGATCACGTCAATCTCACGCTGGCTGACGACACCTTCACCGTCATCATGGGCCCCAACGGGGCGGGCAAGAGCCTGCTGGTGCGGCTCCTTCACGGGCTGATCCCGCCGACGGAAGGGCAAATCCTGTGGGCCGGCGAGCCCATGACGCCGGACATCCGCAAGCGTCAGTCGATGGTGTTCCAGCGGCCCGTTTTGCTGCGCCGCTCGGTCGCCGCGAATATCGACTTTGTGCTGCGCCTGAGGGGGCGTGCGGACAAGGCGCGGCGGCGTGAAATCCTTGAAATGGTCGGGCTGGCCGACCGTGAGCGCCAACAGGCGCGCTTGCTTTCCGGCGGTGAGCAGCAGCGCCTTGCGCTGGGCCGCGGGCTCGCCACCGACCCTGAGGTCCTTTTTCTTGATGAACCGACTGCCAGTCTCGACCCGGCTTCCGTGCTGATGATCGAACAGATCGTCACCAAGGCGCGGGAAGAGCGGGGTGTGAAGATCATCTTCATCACCCACGACATGGGCCAGGCCAGACGGCTGGCCGAAGATGTCATCTTCATGCATCGCGGCAAGCTGGTCGAGCACACCCCGGCGGAGCGGTTCTTCAATGAGCCGGTGTCCCGTGCGGCGCGTGACTACGTCGCCGGGCGGATTGTTTTGTAAGCCCAAGAAAGAAGGAGGAACGTGAAACGATGAAGAAGATGTTCATGAGCGTGCTGGCGGGCGTTGCGCTCGCGCTGGCGACAGCCGTCAATCCGCTGGCGGCCGAGGACTCCATCATCGTCCAGTCGACGACCTCGACCCAGAACTCCGGCCTCTACGACCACATTTTGCCGATGTTCGAGGAAGAGACCGGCATCAAGGTCAATGTCGTCGCGGTCGGCACGGGCCAGGCGCTGGAGAACGGCCGCCGGGGTGACGGCGATGTCCTGCTCGTGCATGCCAAGCCGGCGGAAGAAAAGTTCGTCGCGGAAGGCTACGGCGTCGAGCGTTATGACGTGATGTACAACGACTTTGTCATTGTCGGCCCGGCGGACGATCCGGCCGGCGTGAAGGGCATGGACGACGCCCCCGCTGCGCTTGCCAAGATCGCCGAGGAGCAGGCCGCATTTGCCTCGCGCGGCGATGACTCCGGCACGCACAAGAAGGAGATGAGCCTGTGGGACGTTGCCGGCGTCGATCCCACCAGGGCCAGCGGCACCTGGTACCGCGAAACCGGCTCGGGCATGGGCGCGACGCTCAACACCGGTGTTGGCATGGACGCCTATGTGATGACCGACCGGGCGACCTGGATCAGCTTCGGCAACAAGGGCGACCATGAAATTCTGGTCGAGGGCGATCCGTCGCTGTTCAACCAGTACGGCATCATCATGGTGAACCCGGAGAAGCATCCGAACGTGAACGTGGAGGCCGCGCAGAGCTTCATCGACTGGATCCTGTCGGAGGAAGGCCAGAGCGCCATCGCGTCCTTCGAGGTGCAGGGCCAGCAGCTCTTCACTCCGAATGCCGACAGGGGCGAGGGCTAACGACGCTCTGACGCTCGCTAAACCAACGTCATTGCGAGCGTAGCGAAGCAATGCAGCGTCGTGCACTTGGCTGGATTGCCGGGCCTCGCAATGACAAAGTTGCCGTTCAGGCGCTGTTGAAGTGGACCGTCCCGAAGCCGGAAACGTCATAGCCGCCCAGATCAGCGGCCTTTTCGGCGAATTCGGGCCGGCGGCAGAAGCTCAGCAGGGTCTGGAACGGCGGGTCGAACCAGGCGCGCCGCGACACCAGCAGGTCGAAGCGTTCCGAAATCAGCGGGACGAAGGCCAGCCGGAAGCGGCGCGCCAGACATTTGAGGCCAAAGGCGGCGTCGGCCTTGCCGTCGACGACAGCCAAAACCGCGTCGGCCTCGCTGCGGGCCGGCGCGATGAGTTCGATGTCGTCGTGCTTCAGGCCGGCTTCAGCGCGCAGCGTCTCGAAGAGCGTCTGGCTGCCGGTCTCCGCCGCGCGCGGGGCAAAGACACGCCCCTTCAGATCGGCCAGTTCGCGCACCTCAGCCGCCAGCGTTTCGGGCAGGATAAGCCCGCGCTGGCGCCAGGCCCACTCCACCAGCACGCAATCCCCCTCGGCAAAGCGCGCCGACGCCGTCTCGGTGTTCCAGCCACCCGCCTCATGAATATGCAACCCGGCTGCTATGCCTTCACCACGCGCAAACCGCTCGAGCCCGTCGTGGCTGCCGCCAAGAAAGCTCGCCAACTGAGCGCGGGATTCGAGCAGTGCCCATTCCAGCAACGGGTCATGGCTGCCCAGCACCACGTTCGGCCGCGCAACGCGCGGGGCGGCGGAAAACTGGCCCCCCTCGCCCTGCAGCCAGGCCTCCACCTCCCGACGGGGGAACAAAAGCTTGCCGAGCGCGCGTGAACAGGGGATCGCGCCGCTCGCGGCCAGGTCATAGACCTTGCGCTCCTTGATGCGCAGAAGCGCGGCGACCTCCTTGGTGGTCAGGTATTCCTGCTGCTCGGCCATTGACGTATCGTGTGCACTGTCCTGCAGAATGTCTTTCTCAGCCGAAAATTATGCACCCATCAAGGCCGGACACCGAACTCGGTGAAGGGGATGAAGGCGATGGGATCGCCCGGCGCGATCTCGGTGGTCTTTTCGGGCAGTTCGATCAGCCCGTCCGCTTCCCGGAGCGAGGTGATGAGCCCGGAGCCGGTGCGCTCATAGTTGCGCGCGCGCAGCTCGCCCTCGGTCTCGTCCAGCATACCGCGGATGAATTCGCGCCGCCCCGGCTTCTTCGTCATCGCGAAAGCGGCGGGCATGGTGTACCGCCGCGCCCGGCGCCAGCCCGCGCCGCCGAGACTCTGAATGAGCGGATAGACATAAAGCAGGAAGCAGACGAACGCCGCGACCGGGTTGCCCGGCAGCCCGACGATCGCACTCCCGCCGATCCGACCGGCGCAGATCGGCCGGCCGGGCTTGATCGCCACCTGCCACAGGCTGACTTCGCCGGCGGCGTGAAGCGTGGCGGTCAGGTGGTCCTCCTCACCCAGGCTGGCGCCGCCCGAGCTCAGGATCAGCGGATAGTCCGCCGCCGCCTCCTTTAGCCGGCCTTGCACGGCCTCGCGGCTGTCGGGCAGAACGCCGAGGTCCGTGATCTCCGCGCCGGCGAGATCAGCCAGCGCCTCCAGCATTGCCGCGTTGGAATCGTAGACCGCACCTGGACGGAACGGATCGCCGGGACGCAGGAGTTCATCGCCGCTGGAGAACAGCCCAACCCGCACGCGCCGATAGCAGCGCGCCTCCGCAAAGCCCAGCGACGCGATCGCGGCAATGTCCTGGGGGCGCAGCAGGCAGCCGGGGCGCAGCAGGGTCTGGCCGGCCCGGACGTCCTCGCCCGCCTTGCGCCGGTTCGCGCCCTGTTTCAGTCCCGGCGGGATGTTGACGCCATCGCCGTCGTCGTAGGTGTCCTCCTGCATGGCGACCGTATCGGCGCCGTCGGGCATGACAGCACCTGTAAAGATGCGTGCGGCGGTCCCCCGGTCCAGGGCGCCGTCGAGTGGGTGACCGGCGGCGATGCGTGCGCTCACTGGCAGGTCGGTGCCGTTTTCCGGGTCGTAATCGCTGAATGCAAACGCGTACCCATCGACCGCCGCGTTGTCATGCGCGGGAATGTCGCGCGGCGCGCTGATCGGCGCAGCCAACACGCGTCCGCAGGCCTCAACCAGCGGCAGTGTCTCAGTCGGGGCCACGACGCCGAGCGCATCAGCCAGCATCCGCGCGCGCTCAAGCGATTCCTCGAAGGGCATGCGCGTCGGGTTCGCCTCGAAACAGTCGTCACGGGACATTTTCGTCATGGGCGGTTCGGCAGGATTTCGCGCATCGCGCGCATTTCATATCTGCGAGAGATTGGCAGCGTCCGGGGCCAAACGCAAATGCGCGATGATGAAATCGGCGATGCCGGAGATATCGTCGCGCCGGAAATGCGGGCGTGGATCGTCCTGCGGGTCGTCGGCGGCGAGGGCCACGATGTTCGGCGCGATCTCGTCCATGGGGCGGGTGTCAACCGCCTCGGCACTGCGCACCTCCAGCTTGGGATGTGGCGCGCGCTTGAAACCCTCCACCACCACAAGGTCATTGCTGGCCAGCCGTGGCAGCATGTCTTCCAGGCTCGGTTCGGGCTCGCCATCGCGCAATTCGTGGATCAGCGCCCAGCGGCGGGCCGAGACGATGGCCACCTCGTTCGCGCCGGCTTCGCGGATGGTGTGCGAGTCGCGGCCCGGATGGTCAATGTCGAAGGCATGATGCGCGTGCTTGATGACGCCGACCTTCAGGCCGCGCCCGCGCAGTTCCGTCACAAGCCGGGCGACCAGCGTTGTCTTGCCGGAGTTCTTCCAGCCCGTGATGCCGAACACTGCGGGGGTCACGATGGCATCTCCACGATGCGCTGCGCGCGCTCCAGGTCTTCCGGTGTGTTGGCGTTGAAGAACGGGTCAACGTCCCCGTCCGGCCCGTCGATCATGTCGAAGGATACGGTGACCGTCGTGTGCCGGTCGGTCCAGTCGAGAATCTTGCGCGTGCCGGCTTCGAGTGCGCTGCGCAGATCGCCGATCAGGGCCACCGGCCAGAGCGAGAAAACCGGATGCTCGCGCCCGCCCGATGCTGCCATGGCGATCGCCGGGTGGTGGGGCTGCGCTGCTTCGAGCAGGCGGGCGACATAATCGCGCGGGAAAAAGGGCGTGTCGGAGGCCGCTGTGGCGATCCAGCGCGCGCTTGGCCGGTTGCGCCGCGCCCATTCCATGCCCGCGAGCACACCGGCCAGCGGTCCGGCATAGCCCGCTATAGGATCCGGCACGACATCCAGTCCGAACGCGGCAAAGCGCGCCGGGTCACCATTGGCGTTCAGCACAAGCGCGTCGGTCTGCGGCGCGAGCCGCTCGATGGCGTGGGTCAGCAGCGGCTTGCCCGCCAGTTCCAGCAGGCATTTGTCGCCCCCACCCATGCGCCGCGCCAGCCCACCGGCCAGCAGCACGCCGATGACGGGGTCGTCCCTCTCGGACACGCGTCTTTCTCCTGTCTAATGATCGGGGCGGCTGCCCTTGCGCCGCAGATGTTCCGGTTCGGCCGGGGCGTTTTCGGGCGGGGCGTCGAAAACCACACGCTCCTGACCCGACAGCACGACGAAGCGCTGGCCGCGCATCCGCCCGATGAGCGTCAGGCCGGCTTCACGCGCCAGTTCCACGCCCCAGGCGGTGAAGCCCGAGCGCGAGGCCAGTACCGGAATGCCCATCTTCACCGTCTTGATGACCATCTCGCTGGTCAGCCGCCCGGTGGTGTAGAACAGCTTGTCGTCCGGCTTGATGCCATTCAGGAACATGTAGCCGGCGATCTTGTCCACCGCGTTGTGACGGCCGACGTCCTCGACGTACAGAAGCGGTTTGTCGCTCTGGCACAGCACGCAGCCGTGGATGGCGCCAGCCTTCAGATAGAGCGAGGGGGCCGTGTTGATCTTCTTCTGCAGGGCGTAAAGCTCGGAAGTGCGCACGCGCGCGTTCTTGCTCAGCTCGATCTCGTCGATCTGCTCCATCAGGTCACCGAAGACGGTGCCCTGCGCACAGCCGGAGGTCTGTGTCTTCTTGCGCAGCTTGTCCTCGTAATCCGTCTCGCGCGCGGTTCGGACCACGACCGTCTCGATGTCGTCGTCGTAGTCGATGCCGATGATCTCGTCGTCCTGGCGCAGCATGTTCTGATTAAGCAGATAACCGACCGCGAGCAGCTCGGGGTAATCCCCGATGGTCATCATGGTCACAATCTCCTGCCCGTTCAGGAACAGGGTCAGCGGCCGCTCCGTGACGACGGTGGTCTCGACCTTCGCGCCGGTATGATCGATTCCCGTCACCGGCACTGACAGCCGCTCATCCTCCGGGTCTGGCCGGACCGTGAACTCATCCGGCTCGGAATTGCGCGGCGCGATCGCCTGAACGTCTGCGTGGGACATGCCGGAAAACTCTCTGTTTTTGTGGTCCATGTGGCCCCCGGGACGCCTCTGCGGCCGGGGCTTTCATCTGGCGGCATCATAGCAGGATGGTGCCGGCGTGCCCTTATTATACGAAAGTCTGATGGGCTGGGGTGATCCAGGTGAATGCCTATCTGTTGGGCGCTCTGCCTACCGCCAAACCATTGATTTGCTTCATGTCAATCTGCCACCACACCATAAGTTTCACTCCGGGGCGTTGAAAATCAAGGGTTTGACCCATGTGTCAGCCAAACCATCCGCTTGCCAAGATGACGATACTGTGTAAGCTTCTTGAATTAGAGTTAGAACAATTCCGCCCTTTCGAGTGGCAAGAGGGTGGGTGCGACAATGAATCAGGCCGTATCGAGGAATATGAGTCCATCGGACAACACCGGGAGCGCGGTGCAGCAGATTGCGCCGGAAGACGAGTCCCGCGCCGCGATCTATGCGATGCTGGCCAAGCTGCTCTCGGCGCCGCCCAGCTCGGAGCAACTGGCCGATCTCGCTAAGCTCCAGGGCAGCGACACTGATTTCGGCCAGGCTATCGCCAAACTCTCCCAGGCCGCGCGGGACACGACCGTCGAACAGGAAGACGACGCCTACCACGACCTGTTCATCGGCCTGACGCGCGGCAAGCTCTTGCCGTACGGCTCCTATTACCTCACCGGATTTCTGCACGAAAAACCGCTTGCGCGCCTGCGCAATACGATGGCGCAGCTCGGCATCGAGGCGAACCCCGACGAGAAGGACCCGGAGGATCACATCGCCTCCGTGCTCGACATGATGGGCGGGTTGATCCGCGGGGATTTCGGCCAGCCCGTGCCGGTAGCGCAGCAGCGGATTTTCTTTCAGGAACACGTGCAGTCCTGGGCACCGTATTTCTTCCGCGACCTGGAAAAGGTCGAGGATTCCAAGCTTTACGCCGCGATCGGTACCGTCGGCCGCGTCTTCCTAGAGTTGGAAGAGGCGGCTTTTTCGATGGACTGACGGTCGTGGCGTGAAGGCGCGTTCGTTGCGTTGGGCCGTTCGCGCAAACTGCAAGGAGGAAGACCGATGGGTGAGAAGAAGAGCGAACTCCGCTCTGACCGCCGCGACTTCCTGAGGCTCGCGGGCCTTGGGGCGACGGCGGGCGCGGTTGCTGTGGCGACCGGCGCAAGCACCGAGGAGGCCGAAGCGGCCGAGCCCTCGAAAGGCGCCGGTTACCGGGAAACCGCGCACATCCGGCAGTACTACAAGCTGGCTTCGTTCTAGGTCGGTTTGAGTCTGTTGTCCTGGGCCGGACGGGTTCGTCCGGCATGATCGAAACGTGAGGAAGGAAACGTCATGCTGAAGAAGAAAAACGGGGTTGCGACTGGCTCCCGTTTGTCATCAGCGCTT
Source organism: Dichotomicrobium thermohalophilum (assembly GCF_003550175.1). Taxonomy (NCBI): domain Bacteria; kingdom Pseudomonadati; phylum Pseudomonadota; class Alphaproteobacteria; order Hyphomicrobiales; family Hyphomicrobiaceae; genus Dichotomicrobium; species Dichotomicrobium thermohalophilum. Next base: position 8,925 of record NZ_QXDF01000004.1, on the reverse strand, counting down.
GCTGCGATGGCAGATGGCGCCGTGGACCGGCGTACATTTCTGCGCCGCTCGGGCCTGGCCATCGGCGGCCTGGCCGCAGCGACCACGCTGTCTACGGGCCGCGTCAAGGCGGCGGAGGGCGTCGGTTCGAGCGACGCGCCGATCGAGATCAAGAAGTCCGTTTGCACGCACTGCTCGGTTGGCTGCACGGTCCTCGCCGAGGTGCAGAACGGCGTCTGGGTTGGGCAGGAGCCCGGCTTCGACAGCCCGTTCAACATGGGTACCCACTGCGCCAAGGGCGCTTCGGTGCGCGAGCACGCGCATGGCGAGCGCCGGCTCAAGTACCCGGTCAAGCTGGTTGACGGCAAGTGGAAGCGGGTCAGCTGGGAGCAGGCGATCAACGAGATCGGCGACAAGATGCTCGAGATCCGCGAGAAGTCCGGCCCGGACTCGGTGTATTGGCTGGGCTCGGCGAAGTTCAACAACGAGCAGGCCTATCTGTTCCGGAAATTCTACGCCTTCTGGGGCACCAACAACGGTGACCATCAGGCGCGTATCTGTCACTCGACCACGGTCGCGGGTGTGGCGAACACCTGGGGCTATGGCGCGATGACGAACTCCTACAACGACATCCATAATTCGCGCTCGATCATCCTGTTCGGCTCGAACCCGGCCGAAGCGCATCCGGTGTCGCTGCTTCACTTGCTGAAGGCGAAGGAGGAGAACAACGCGCCCTTCATCGTTTGCGACCCGCGTTTCACCCGCACGGCCGCGCACGCGACCGAGTATGTGCGGTTCCGTCCGGGCACGGACGTTGCGCTAGTCTGGGGTATCCTCTGGCACATCTTCGAGAATGGCTGGGAGGACCGCGACTATATCCGCCAGCGCGTCTGGGGCATGGATGAAATCCGCAAGGAAGTCGCGAAGTGGAACCCCGACGAAGTCGAGCGCGTCACTGGTGTTCCCGGCTCGCAGCTGCGCCGGGTGGCCCGCACGCTGGTGAACAACCGCCCGGGCACGCTGGTCTGGTGCATGGGCGGCACGCAGCACACCAACGGCAACAACAACACCCGTGCCTACTGCGTGCTCCAGCTGGCTCTCGGCAACATCGGCAAGCCGGGCGGCGGCGCCAACATCTTCCGCGGCCATGACAACGTTCAGGGCGCGACGGACCTTGGCGTGCTGTCCCATACGCTGCCGGGCTACTACGGCCTGAAGAAGGGCTCGTGGCAGCACTGGGCGCGCGTCTGGGATGTCGACTACGAGTACCTGAAAGGCCGCTTCGCCTCGCAGAAGCTCATGGAGTCCAAGGGCATCCCTGTCAGCCGCTGGGTGGACGGCGTGCTCGAGGACAAGGCCAACATGGACCAGCAGGACAACCTGCGCGCCATGGTGTTCTGGGGTCACGCGCCGAACTCGCAGACTCGCGGCCCGGACATGAAGAAGGCGATGGAGAAGCTCGACCTGCTGGTCGTGGTGGATCCGTTCCCGACAGTGTCTGCGGTCATGCACGACCGGAAAGACGGCGTCTACCTGCTCCCGGCGTGTACGCAGTTCGAGACCTACGGCTCCGTGACGGCCTCCAACCGCTCGCTCCAGTGGCGTGAAAAGGTTGTCGAGCCCCTGTTCGAGTCGCTGCCGGACCACACGATCATGTACAAGTTCGCGAAGAAGTTCGGCTTCGACAAGGAGATGTTCAAGCACATCAAGGTGAACGGGGAAGAGCCGCTCGTCGAGGACATCACCCGCGAGTTCAACCGCGGCATGTGGACCATTGGCTACACGGGCCAGTCGCCCGAGCGCCTGAAGGCTCACATGAAGTACCAGCACCACTTCGACAAGACGACGCTCCGTGCGAAGGGTGGTCCTCTGGATGGCGAGTACTACGGCATGCCTTGGCCGTGCTGGGGCACGCCGGAGATGAAGCATCCGGGCACTGCGATCCTCTACAACCCGCAGCTGCCGGTCTCCGAAGGCGGTCTGTGCTTCCGTGCCCGCTTCGGCGTCGAGGCGCCGGAAGAGTGGGGCGGCGGCAACCTGCTCGCCGAAGGCGCTCAGGAAGGCTCGTCCTACCCGGTTGGCTCCGAGATCAAGGACGGCTATCCGGAGTTCACCATGGCCATGCTCAAGAAGCTTGGCTGGGACAAGGACCTGACCGACGAGGAACGTCAGACCATCGAAGCGATCGCCGGTGACAAGACGAACTGGAAGACCGACCTGTCGGGCGGTATCCAGCGCGTCGCGATCAAGCATGGCTGCGCGCCGTTCGGCAACGCCAAAGCCCGCACGGTGGTCTGGAACTTCCCGGATCCGATCCCGCTGCATCGCGAGCCGCTTTACACGCCGCGTCGCGATCTTCTGCCGAAGTATGCCACCTATTCGGACCGGCAGATGTATCGTCTGCCCACCCGCTACGCCTCGATTCAGGAAACGGACTTCTCCAAGGATTATCCGATCATCCTGACGTCGGGTCGTCTGGTGGAATACGAAGGCGGCGGCGACGAAACCCGCTCGAACCCCTGGCTGGCCGAGCTGCAGCAGAACATGTTCGTCGAGATCAACCCGATCGACGCGAACAATCTGGGCATCCAGGACGGCCAGATGGTCTGGGTTGAAGGACCGGAGAAGGGCAAGGTCAAGGTCCAAGCCATGGTCACCGAACGCGTCGGACGTGGTGTGGCATTCATGCCGTTCCACTTCGGCGGCTGGTTCCAGGGCGAGGACCGGCGCGCGAAATATCCCGAGGGCGCCGATCCGTACGTGCTCGGTGAGGCGTGTAATACGGCCCAGACCTACGGCTACGACTCGGTCACCAACATGCAGGAGACCAAGGCCACGCTGTGCAAGATCTGGCTGGCTTAGGGAGGATTCGTAAATGGCTCGAATGAAGTTCCTTTGTGACGCTGAACGCTGCATTGAGTGCAACGCCTGCGTCACGGCTTGTAAGAACGAAAACGAGGTGCCGTGGGGCATCAACCGCCGCCGGGTGGTGACCATCAATGATGGTGAGCCTGGTGAACGGTCGATCTCGGTCGCCTGCATGCACTGCTCCGATGCGCCGTGCATGGCGGTCTGCCCGGTCGACTGCTTCTACCAGACCGATGACGGTATCGTCCTGCACTCCAAGGACCTGTGCATCGGTTGCGGTTACTGCTTCTACGCGTGCCCGTTCGGCGCGCCGCAGTTCCCGCAGGCGAGCAATTTCGGTTCCCGCGGCAAGATGGACAAATGCACCTTCTGCGCCGGCGGTCCGGAGGAGGACATGTCTGCGGTCGAATTCCAGAAATACGGCCGCAACCGCATCGCGGAAGGCAAGCTGCCGCTGTGCGCCGAGATGTGCTCGACCAAGGCGCTGCTGGCGGGTGACGGCGACCAGGTCGCCGACATCTACCGCAAGCGCGTCGTGGCCCGCGGCTTCGGCTCCGGCGCCTGGGGCTGGGGACGTGCCTATCCGGGTCAGTCCGGCTAAAGGACGTCTCGCCTTATCGACCGAAAAAGCGGGGCGGTCCCAAGCGGGGCCGCCCCCATCATCTGGCCTATCGCCACCCGAAGCCGGCAAGAGGCCAGAGGAATGCGCCCGCAGGCGACGCTCGGCTTGCGAGAGGCGAGCGCGGGTTGACCGGGCGGTCAGTTTCCCGTCCTTGGAACAAGGTTTGTGAACCCCACAAGGTGTGTCCATGCAACGAATTGGTTTGACCAGGTTTGGCGCTGTCCGCCTCCTGAGTTTTCTCGTGCTCGCGGCGCTGCTGCTCGGTACTGTCGCCGCGGACTCGGCCAGCGCACAAAGCGTGCGGCCGCCGTCTGACGCAACGACGAATGTGGTCCCCGGCCAGCCGGGTGATCCGGAAAGCTCGCGTCCGCCGCAACGGTTCGAGAAGGGGCCAGAAGCCCGCGAGGTATTTGGAAACACGCAGGGCGAAGTTTCCGATGCGGATTTCTGGAGCAAGCTGCGCCACGGCAGCGAGGGCTACACCGCCGTTACTGGCCCCGGCGGGCAGGCCGGGCTGGCCATCCAGAGTACTGGCGAGAGCTGGCGCCAGTTCCGCAACACCGAGCTTGCAACCTACGGCTGGTGGGGGCTGGCGGCGATAACCGCGTTGTGCCTGCTCTACTACCTGATTGCCGGGCCGATCCGCATCGAGGCCGGGCGTAGCGGCAAGGTCATCGAACGTTTCGCCTTTGCCGAGCGCACCGGTCACTGGGTGCTGGCCATCTCCTTCATTGTCCTGGCGCTCACCGGGCTCAACATGCTCTATGGCCGTGCCACGCTCATGCCCTTGATCGGCAAGGACGCATTCGCGGCGCTGACGCTGGGGGGGAAGTGGGCGCATCACATCTCCGCAGCGTTCTTTGCTGTCGGCCTGGTGTGGATCACGCTTCAATGGATCCGCTACAACATTCCTGACTGGACGGACGTCAAATGGCTGGCGATGGGCGGCGGCTTTTTCTCGAAAGGCGTGCACCCGCCGGCCAAGAAGTTCAACGCCGGCCAGAAGATCATTTTCTGGCTCGTTGTTCTCGGTGGCGTGTCCGTGACCCTTTCCGGAATTGCGCTGCTGCTGCCGTTCGAGTTCGCGATGTTCGCCAAGACCTTCGCCGCGATCAACAGCGTGTTCGGCACCGAACTTCCGACGCAGCTCTCGGCGATGGAAGAAATGCAGCTCAGCCAACTGTGGCACACGATTGTGGCGCTCTTCCTGACAGCCGTCATCATCGCGCACATCTATATCGGCTCGATCGGTATGGAAGGCGGCTTTGAGGCAATGGGCTCCGGCAAGGTCGATCTCAACTGGGCCAAGGAACACCACAGTCTTTGGGTCAAGGAGATCGCGCAGGGAGACATCGAACAGCCCAAAGGCACCCCCAGTGGTGCCCAGCAGCAACCGGCTGAGTAGCGTCCCGGGTGATGCGCGCTCTGGCGTTCAAAGCGTCGCGCTGGCTGTCGGGAATATTGGTCGCCGCCGTTGTCCCCCTGGGGCTTGCGACGGCGGCCGCGCAGGACAAACCCGACGCCAGCGGCACACGCAATCTCGTTGGCCATGGCGGGCCGGTGCGTGGCCTGGCGATTGCGGACGATGGTCGTCACGCGCTCACCGCCAGCTTTGATTACGCCGCGATGTACTGGGACCTTGGCGCGAAACCGCCCAAGGCGGTCCAGCGGCTGATCGGCCATGACGGTCCGGTCAACGAGGCTGTCTTCGTGCCGGGCGGTCAGGCGCTCACGGGCAGTGACGACGGTACACTTGCCCTTTGGGATCTGGACACCGGCGAGATCGTGCACCGCTTCGAGGGCCATGACGCGAAGGTCGTCGACGTCGCGGTCTCGCCCGATGGCGAGCGCGCGGCAAGCGCAAGCTGGGATCGCACGGTCCGCCTGTGGCGTATTGCCGATGGCAAACTGATCGCGGAACTCAAGGGCCATACCGGACCGGTCAACGCGGTCGGCTTCTCCGAAAATGGCGAACACCTGTATTCCGGCAGCTATGACGGCAGTATCCGCCTCTGGCACGCTGACGGAAGCGAAGCCACCGCGATCCGTCCGGTCGTCGAATACGGCTGGGGCATCAATGCCATGCGGCTTTTGCCGGGCGCGCGCATCGCCTTTGGCGCGCAGAACGGCGATGTCCGGGTGATCGACAGGGACGGCAACGAGATCAAGGTGCTCGCGCCTCACGAAGGGCCGGTGCTGTCACTCGCGGTGTCGCCGGAGCGTGACGTGCTCGCGACGGGGGGCGCGGACGGCATGATCCGTCTGTGGCAGACAGACGACTGGGCGGTGGGGGAGACCTACAGCAACCCGACTGGCCCGGTTTGGGCGCTGGCGTTCAAGAGCGCCGGCGAACTCTACTATGGCGGGCTGGACGACTTCGCCATCTACTGGCGCGCCAACCCGCGCGAACCGTTCGAGCCGGTGCCGAGCAAGTATCCGCGGCGCTTCCAGGTGAGTGGCGAGATGTCCCTGGGCGAGCGCCAATTTGCACGCAAGTGCAGCGTGTGCCATACCCTGACGCCAGCGGACGGCAACCGGGCCGGCCCGACGTTATATGGCATTTTCGGGCGCAAGGCCGGGGCCCTGCCGGATTATCCCTACTCCGAGGGCTTGAAAGACGCCGATATCGTCTGGAATGAGGAGACGATCGGCGAACTGTTCGACAAGGGGCCCGACCACGTCACCCCCGGTTCGAAGATGCCGCTTCAGGTGATAACCGACGAGAAGAAGCTTGAGGCGCTGGTGGCCTTCCTCAAGAAAGCGACACGCAAGACCGAGGACGCCGAGCGCCCGGCCGAACGACAATAGGTGTGATATGGATGAAGACCGTCTGAACATGGCGATCCGCAAGTTCCTCAAGGAGGTCGGCGTGACCTCACAGCGCGAGATCGAAGAGCTTGTGCGCGCGGGTAAGACCGGCGACAAGCTCAAGCTCCGCATGACGCTGACCGCCGAGGGGACCGATCTGGAGCACGTGGTCGAAACCGAGATCGACGTGAAATAGCGACTCAGGGCCCTTACCAGCATGGTGCACACGGAGATCGAGTTTCCGCCGCTTCTGACCGGCCATCCTTTCCCCGCCACCGAGCCGCCGATGCGCGTGGCGTGCGAGGGCGCTGCGGCCGGGCGCTTCGGTGCCGGCGACGTGATTTGGAGCCTGGAAGAGGCGCATGCGGGCCTGGCTATCGTGCTGGAGCCGGATGTCCCGCTGACGCGGGCGCTGGAGATGGTCCCGCTCGGCGTGGTGGCTTGCGGAGACTGTCTCGCCGCGCTTGCCCCGCCCAAGGTCGCCATCACCTTCGGCTGGCCGGGCCTGATTTATGCCAATGACGGGGCAGTCGCGCAGGTCAGTGTCGCGGTGGACCGGGCTGCCACCGAGGACAGCGTCCCGCAGTGGCTCGCCCTAGGGCTTGAGGTGCGTCTGACGCAGCGTCCGGGCGAGCCGGAACCGGGCAACGATCCGAGCGTGACCACGATGGCCGAGGAGGGCTGCCCGGAGCTTACAGCCGAACAGCTCATCGAATCCTATTCCCGCCACTTCCTGACCTGGCTCGACACCTGGAACACCGAGGGCTTCGCGCCTATCCACAACGCCTGGGAACAGCGCGCCGACCACCGAGAGCGGACGTTTGCCGATGCCGGTGGCGGCGCTGGGGTGACGGGCGCTTTCGTTGGACTGGACGAGCACGGCAACCTCATTCTCAAGCGGGATGACGGCAAGCATGTCTCGTTGCGTCTGCTGGACGCCGCCGCGCGCTGGCCGGAGGAGACGGCGCTGCAATGAAGTTCGCGCGCACGATTCGCTTCGACAATTCCGACGACAACGTCTTTCCTCAGGCCGCGCAACCGGGCGAGTGGGCGATTTCCGGCGCTTTCGCCTTCGCGGACCTGCCCCCGGATGCACTGATCGGCAAGGAACGGCAGGCTTTTGCGAACGGGTTTCTGGGTCTTAGCTCGTTCGGCCGCTCGACCTTCGTCGTTGCCGCAACGATCACGCCGGAGCAGCTCGAAGCGGCCGAGAGCGTGCTTGCGCGCCATCTGCTCAGCGAATACGGCGCGCCGAACCTCGCCGCTGCCCTCGAAGCCGCGCGCGAGGAAACGGCCTTCATCAGCGACCTCTGCGCCGAGGTACGCCCGGGCGTCATCTTCGCGGTGTCGCGAAGCGTCAACGAGGCGGGCGAGATCGAGGAGTCGTTCCGCAAGATCGACCAGCCGCAGAGTGCGCCGCTGGTCCCCACGCAGATCTGGGGTATCGAGAGCGATGACGGGTAGGGATTTCTGGCGCTCTGCCGGCCTGCATCTGACCGAGCCGGACGCGCAGGGCTGGCTGCGCGTTACGCCGGACTACCTGCGCGCGTACTATCTGCGCCCGGAGATCCACCCAATCGAGGAATCGTGTGATGCCGAGCGCCGTCTCTTCGAGGCGCTGATGGAGGACCCGTTCCGGAATGTCAGCGAGGCTGAGCTGGAGGCGATGGCCGACCCGGACGCGCGCGAGAACTACCGTGCGGTCCTGCGCTTTCGCGAGCATCTGACCGAGTCGGGCACGGTGGAGGGCGCTTATCTCTCGCTGTTCACGAGCGGGCAGGTGAATGTGCCGCCGCTGTTTCTCGATCAGATGGCGCATCTGACCCTGCGGCACATCCTGCGTGACTGTGACGATCCTTTCCGGCTGCGCGCAGCCGAGATTTTCTTCCGGGACCAGAACGTCAATGTCGACGAGGGCCGGGTTATGCTCGCGGATCAGGAGATCGTCGAGATGCGCGCGCAGTCCGGCGCGCCGGGTCAACTCGTGCTGGCGGAGTTGTCGCGGGGCGGGCAGGTCGAGATGGACGTGCTCGGCGAGCAGAACCAGGATCAATACTGGGAGCGCTCGGAGCAATTCGACTTCGTGGTCGATTTCCGTTTCGGCCAGCCGGCCATCGACGCTTTCGCCCGCGTGGTCGAGGCTTGGATCCGCCACTTCCTGAAGGTCGAGGTCCGCGTTCAGCCGCGCACGGCAATCCAGAACGAGGACTGGCGCTGGCATATCGGGCTGGACACGCAGGCCACGGCGCTTTTGAACGCGCTTTATCGCGGCGAAACGCTGGAGCCGGACGCTGAAGCGCGGATCATCGCCCTCTTCGATATGAGGATCCCGGATGAGACCGTTGTTCTGGAGCAGGCGCGCGGCCAGCCGATCCACCTGGCCATGGCTATGACGCCGGACAAGCGCCTGAAGATGAAGCCGCAGAACCTGCTGTTCAACCTGCCGCTTATCTCGAAGAATTAGCGAGTCGCCCGAATAAGGTCATTGCGAGCGAAGCGGAGCCGCAGGCCGGCGCGAACGCGACGACGCAATCCAGCGACGTGCCTCTTAGTTGGATCTACCATGTTTTGAGCATGGCGTGATCGCGCAGTTTGGCGTTGGCAATGGTGATGAGTTTGCGCATGACGGCGGTCAGGGCGATGAGCGG